>DATGUS010000063.1:0-6966 GCA_035301245.1 Alloiococcus sp.
TCTAGTGTAGTAGATATCAATACGTTAAGCGGTAATCCTGCTAAAGGATTATTACAATACATCCCGCAAACATTCCGAGCTTATGCTATGAAAGGCTACGGCAACATTATGAATGGTTATCATCAATTACTAGCATTCTTCAACAACTCTAATTGGCGTAGAGACTTACCTTATGGCAAGCGTGGCTGGGGTCCAACTGGTCACAGAAGATTTGCTACAGGTGGACTAATTAATAATCATGGACTTTATGAACTTGCTGAAGACGGCCATCCGGAAATTGTTATACCAACGAATCCAAACAAAAGAACCGAAGCTATGAAGCTATTAGCTTTAGCTGGCAAGCGGATTCAGGGTAATAAAAGACCTAATCAGTTACCTAAAACTAACGGTAATGGTGACAACTATTCTAAAGAATTGCTTAATGCAACATTAGAACAAAATGAATATTTAAATAATGTTGTTGATTTGTTGATGAAATTACTAGATAAGGATCTTGAGGCTGTAGTTGCTTTTGAACCAATTTATAACGCAATTAAAAAAAGAATGAATCAAGATAAATATAGTCAATATAAACAAAGAAGGGGGCGGTAATACATGATTTTTAATGGTATAGAAAAGGAATACGTTGCCGTCCTACGTGACAGAAAGAGACCTTTTTTTGAGAAAGATAATGAAAGAATTGTAGAAGTACCTATTTTAATAAAACATAATGGGTTTTCTGATTATCAAAAATTAAAAGAAGATACGGCTGAATGGTTAATTCATGAGAAAGCGAAAGAGCTTATATTTAAAGATGATGATGATCGTCGCTATTTTGCTAAAGTTGATGACATTGTTGAGAATGAAGATTATCACACTATGTCTTTCGCTACAGTAACATTTATTTGTCACAGCAAATATAGTTTAGAAAAAACGATATCAATTAAACCAACGTCACGTAATGAAACGATAAAAGGTCATAAATCCACAAGTTGGAAAACAAAGACTAAATTTACTAAAAATCAAAAAGGATATGAACTACAATTCAATAGTCCTGATAAAACTAATCTACGTGATATTTGTAAAATAAAACTTAATTATGATTTTATCGAAGGTGACATATTAGAGATTGATTATTCTAAACGTAAAATTACTTTAAATGGGATTGATCGTTCAAACATCTTGATAATCCTGCAATCTAATTATACTGAATTGCCGATTGGAACCGTTGAACTAAAGGCCAATCATGAAACTGAATTGTTTTATTCAGAAAGGTACTATTAAAAATGTCGATTAAAGAAAGGAGGCAAGCTATGTCTGAACTTTATATATTCAGTCAAGAGGACAAATTTATAACGATATTGACTAAAGAAGAAGGGCTTGTCGATACATGGTTCAAAGATTACGAGAACAGTGTAGAAGACGAGCCTTTTACTTTTAATGTGAAATCTAATAGTCCGTTATTGAAATATGTAGTCGAAGAAAATCAAGTAGCTTTTTATGATAGAGATAACGACTTACGTTTGGTCCGTATTAAAGAACTTTATGAACTATCAAATGAAGAAGGTAACATTATTACAGCGAAATGTGAGCCTTCCTTTTTAGAATTATACGATCATCTTATTGAAGATAGACGTTTCACTGATAAAACTGCTCAGCACGCGTTAGATGCAGCATTAAATGGAACTCGTTATGTTGGTGAGGTTACAGTTGACTTAGGACTAGCAAGTGATAACTTTTATTGGATAGATAGCATTGAAGCAGTTTGGAAGATATTGGAGACTTGGGGCGGATCACTTAAAGATACGATTACTCTTAACCAAGACAATGAAATCATTGAACGTAAATTGTGGATTGTACAGCGTTTAGGTACAGATAACGGGTTAATCGTGGAACCAAATTATAACGCTGAAGAAATCAGTAGAAATACATTGTCCTATCCAAAAACAGCACTTTGGGCTCAAGGTGCATCACTTGATATCGAAGATGATGAAGGTAACTTAACCGGTGGACACACGAGATATATCACTTTTGAAGATGTTGAGTGGAAGGTATCGAATGGTGATCCGGTTGATAAACCAAAAGGTCAAAAGTGGGTAGGAGATCCTGAAGCATTACAAGAATACGGCTATTTGCACAATGGGAAAAGACAACATCGTTTTGGCCATTTTAGTAATCAAGATTATGAAACAGCTGAAGAATTACTATGGGCTACTTGGCAAGAGTTACAAGAAAGAAAATTGAAAGAAATTATGCATGAAGCCACAATCTATGAATCGGATAAAATTGTATCTCTCGGGGATACAGTTACCATTTTAAATCGAAAATACAATAAACCAATTGAATTACAATCACAAATTACTGGATTAGAATATGACTTGTTAGAAAAAGAAGAAGTTACAATAGTTGTTGGTAAGCATGTAAATATGAACGAAGATCCTCTAGAAAAAGAAATAGATGATCTGAAAGAAGAAGTAAAAAAACCAAGACCTACTAAACCAATTGACAATGACAGCTTCCCAGACATTAAGCCGTCAACACCATCAAAAGTCACAGCAACAGGGTCAGTTAAAACAATACAATTGCATTGGGATTATCCAGGTAAAGTATATATCAAACATTACGAAGTGTACGGCTCACAAGTTAAAGATTTCGTACCAGATAGCCAACAATTACTATGGCGTGGTGATGTGTCGGCATTTACGCATAATGTAGACACCGACCAAACGTGGTATTACAGAGTACGAGCTGTAAACACGCATGGTACTCCGTCTGATTATAGTGGGCAAGTGAGTGCTTCAAGTGTACGTGTAATTTCAGATGATATTTTATTTGGAAAAGACATTGCAGAAGAGCTACGTGAATTATCTAAAGTAGCTGACTTGCTTGCTGATAATACTGTCAGTTGGGATAAAATAAGTGATGCTGCTAAAGAAACAATTAATACTGAAATTAAGATGTATACAGATGCCGAAATCAAACAAACAAAAGAAGAATTGCTTAAAGATATTAATGCAAAAGTTGATACTGAGTCTTTAAAAGACTATATATCCGAAGTTGAATCTGTGTTAGATGAGCATGAAAACAAGTTCATCTATTACGACAGAGACATCAATGAGTTAACAGGCCAAATGACTACGACCATAGAAAATTATGAGCGCATTGACGGAAAAGTAGAAGCTCATACTGCAGAGCTAACAGAACAAGCCAGTAAAATTTCAGCCAAATTAGACTCTGCTACGTATACAAAAGAAAAAGAAGGTATCGTTAAAGATATCGAATACAACAAAGCCGAGATTGAAGCTACATCTAAAGAGCTTAGTTCTAAAATTAGTCGTGATGAGTTTGATTCGTTGGAGATTGGCGGAAGGAACTTACTCAAAGGTACGTCTGATAAATTTAAAACGGTAAAAAAAGAAGGTTGGTTTGATTTTGTATCTGATAACGCTAATATAAATATCCCAATAAAAGAGGGCGAAACTTACACGTTCAGAGCATATCTAAAAAGTGACAAAGACAATACAGCTAATTTTATGGTTATGGCTAGATTGATGTTAGCAGAAGGTCAAACAACTGGTAGACTGGAATTTAACGGGAACGAATTGAAGCCTAGTGAAGAGGGCTATTCTACAATAACTTTCACTGTTCCAAAAGGATTCAAATATTTAAGACCTTTTACTGTACGGGCAAAAACTAAAGACGCCGGTACTCAATCAGTAGATTATAAAGAAGATAAATTAGAGAAAGGTACAAAAGCAACCGACTGGACGCCCGCACCAGAAGACATTGAACAACGTTTCTCACATGCTGAAACAGATATTAAACAAAACGCTGAGAGAATCCTAGCCAAAGCTGAAAAAGATTACGTTGATACTTTAACTGATAGTATATCTAAAGATGTTGCACAATTAGATATTAAATACAATGAGATTACAACTACAGTCAACAATATTGAAATTGGCGGAAGGAATTTAATTAAGGATAGCGAGAATATTCCTAAACACTTTGGCAATGGTTATAGTGGAGCTAATGCAGAATATACAAAAGTAGATATGACAGATGAATGGGGATTCGAAAATGCTTATGAAGTCAAAACTACTGGCGGAACGAATACATCGGGGTTGAGGATATTATCGCAACACGACGGAATGGTTATGAACCAACGCTATGTTTATTCAGTTTATATCAAAAATATCGGAACAGATAATATTAAAATCAATACAAATGGTTTAGGTGCTTCACAACAAGTTACTGTAAAACCTAGTGAAAGTATAAGATATACGAGCGAAGGTGAAAGACGAGAAAATTACGATTGGTTCCAAATTCTTATAATAGCGGATGGAATTGATAAAAATGTACATGCGATACTTGGAAGAGAACAACTAGAAAGAGGTAACAAAGCAACCGATTGGACACCTGACCCAGAGGATGCAGATGCAAGGATGACTAAGTCAGAATCAACGATACAACAACTTTCAAAAGAAATTAAATTAAAGGTTAATGTAGACGACCTAGTCAGTGAAATTAATCTATCAAAAGAGGGGATACGCCTTAAAGGTAGTTTAATAGAAATAGATGGATTAACACTAATTCGTGATGCTGTTATTGGTACTGCTGCACTTAAAAACGCTAGTATATCACGTGCTAAGTTGAAAACAGCAGTGATTGGCACAGCGCAACTTGATGATGCAGTAATTACTAATGCTAAGATTGCAAAATTGGCAGTAGATAATTCCCATATTGCTAATTTATCAGCTGTAAAACTAACTGCAGGTACAATTGACGGTAGTAAAGTTAAGATTCGTGGTGGAAGTTCAACAGACTATACGCTGATTGATGGTAGTTTAATTGAATCAAGAGGTAAATTCGTAAGAACGTGGCGAGGCGTTAAAACTAACTATGACGTAAAACTTAAACTAGAAAACGGATATTTCAGAGCCAGAAACGACAGCTTAGACCGTTCATTATATTTCTCAGAGTTTGGTCTATCAACTTATATGGACGGTACTGGTGATTATGTAGAGCCGGGCGGTGGTTCAAGTGGTAGCTTAATATTTTGGGATACATCTTATTCTCCCACAGGTTCCGGGAATCGAGGAATCACTCTTAATTCATACGGTGGCACTGTTGCGATGGTGTCTGATAAGAGTAGGGCGTTAGTGCAAGCAGAAGCAAGTATACGTTTAGAGAGTAGACAGCAACCTATTTTCATTAGACCAAAAATGGACAAACAAACAACTGATATGTCGTTTGCATTTACTACGAGCGACAGCACGCAAGATGGTTATTTAACATATGGCAGTTTAGACAATGCATTTACTGGCCTTAGGTTCTATCGTGGCGGAACTCCACAAGTAGCTGTTGTCGATGAAAATTATGAGCGTGGCGGTAATACTAAGTTTGATGTTGGATATGTTGCGACAAATAGAGTAACTAAACGTGACGGAAGCTACGATGTTTACTGGAATGGCACAAGTGGTGGTAGTACATCTACGAGCGTATCAAGCGACACTTTACGAGCCAGTGGTATTCGTACTCTATCTGGTGATAGAGACATGTTTTTAGCTAATGACGGGTATGTGCGCTCTACTGGTTACAATGGTTATAACGAAGGAAAAGGAATCTCGTATAGAGGCTTTGCTGGAAATGAATTCGTTAACTTATCATCCGAAAAATATAAAGAAAACATTGAAAAATATACAGATTCAGCACTTGCAAAAATAAACGAAACTGTCATTTACAATTATACGATGAAAAATGCAAAAGAACCTAAAACAAAAGTCGGATTAATAGTTGAAAGAGAAACTCCAGAAGAAGTTATATCTGATGGTGGACAAGCAGTAGATCAATATACAATGACGTCATTATCTTGGAGAGCTATACAAGAATTATCTAAACAAGATGATTTTATTCTAGATGAAATCAATTGGCTTAAATTAGAAAATCAACAAATGAAGCATGAAATTAAAGAATTAAGGGAGATGGTAACATGATTAAATTTAAAAATAAAGATGTTCAAAGCGTTTCTAACTTTCTATTGAATGAGGTATCACTAAAAGGCAAGAAAAATATCCATCGGATGCGGGTTGTAAAAGAGTTAGAAACTCACGCAAAACGTTTTAGTGATGAAGAATTAGAGTTATTAAAAGAATATGCTAAGACAGATGATAATGATGAATTTATTCGAAATGAGCAAGGCAATTTAGATATCGATGATGTAAAAGGTTTTAAAGAACAGCAAAAAGAATTAATGAACGAAGAAGTAACAATTGAAGGGGCCAATCTCGAATCAGCATTGAACACAGTTAAAGATATTGTGATGGATTATAACAAAGAGCTTTCTGGCGATAATGCAGAAGCTCATTTTTTATTAGTAGATGCGTTTGAGCAAGTAGATGAGAAAGGAAATGATAAATAATGGACATGGAAAAAGTTGATATTAAAATTGAAGGCTTACGCCCGACTGGGGAAGGCACTTGGTATATTGATTTTAAAGGTAGTGACCCAATGAACCAAATCCAATTATTGAAAGGATATATTCCAGGAGTGACGGATGAAGAGTTTTTCGCAATGCGATCAAATTCAGAATATCAAGATTTTGTTCGAATGAAATTGATTGAGCGGTTAGAAGTTAAAGAAGATTCAGAAGATGAAATTGAAGATACAGAACTAGACGCTGAATAAGCGTCTTTTTTTTTTAATGGAATAAAGAGAAGGTCTTACACAAATCCAAAAGAAACGAGAAGGGATACTATGTTTAAACATTACAACGAGGAATTGTTTCTCGCTCACATGTTTGTGTTGACAATAGCAATATTTAACGGCATGACAGCGATATTTTTTATTACAGCAGATCCACGTATCAGCTCGCCCACGTATGAAAAAATGCAAGAGCTGATGTCTCTTGATGCATACGGTTTAATCATGCTTGCATCATCTATATTTTTGATTTTGTCGATATTTCAAATTGGTAAAATTAAAAACTTT
>DATGUS010000064.1:0-11272 GCA_035301245.1 Alloiococcus sp.
AATCACTATCCACGAGCTATGTTTAATGGACATTCGTCAATGGATATCTATCGTAAGGCCTTCTACCAAGAGATATCACAGCTCCATCAACCAATAATCAATTGGTCAGTATTATTTATTTGAGTCCAGTGGCTAACTTATTCTTGAAATTTAGGATAAATAAATTATCTTAATTATAACCTGTTTTTGATCAAGCGACCATTTTTTTACTCTTAATTTGGTCACCGCTTTTTCAAGCAAAAGTTAGCAAAGAGGCTGGGAAAAAAGTCCCAAGACTCAAAGACCGCTAGAAATCACGTTACTAAAAACGTTGATTCCTAGCGGTTTTTAATATAACTATTTTCTAAAATTCATCTGAAAATATAGTTTTTTCCCAGCCTCTTTGGACTTGCTTTTGTTGGTACGGACGCATAAAAGAAGCGTCCTACCAAGTCAGCAAGTGATGTTATGATGGATCAGGGCCGTCCTGGCTTGGATGATTTTGCCAATATGGAGGTCGGTACTGATGTTTTCGTTGTAGTGCTTTCTTTTTTTCTTCTTCAACGGATTTGGCTTGTTGATTTGCTGCTTGCCGTTGAAGGAACTGGCGATGTGCTGCTTCTAACGTTAGTTCTTTTTGGTGTTGAGGTGGTTGAACTGAATTAGTAACCTCTTTAGCCTTGTGGTGGCTGCCTGTTTTCGGTGTTGGTGACGATGATGAATCATCACTTGTAGTAGGAGTTGGGTCTAAAAAGACGTGGAAGTTTGGTAACGGCTCGTCAAAGTGAGCTATAATGCCTTTAGGATTCCAGTTTTGTGAGATAAAGCGGACGGCTTTTTTGAAAATTGCTTGTGTAAAAAGCTCTTTGTACTCGGTGCTGGCGGGCATGGGGTGCAAAGTTTGTTCGTCAAGTTGATCAAAGCTGGTTTCTTGTTTTTTAAATCCCAGAGCTTCTAATTCTTTGTTTACACTACTTTGAGTAAGCGTAAGTTTAAAAGCGCTGCGAGAAATGGGGACTGTCCCCCAGACTTTGTTGAAATGGGAGTCTGAGGTAAAAATGTGCGGTAGTACGTCACGTGTATACTCAATCTCTTCAGCCGTACTGGTGTCAAGCTCAATTAGGAAATCGTTAGTTGAAAAATCTTTCATGATTTCTCATCCTTTCTGAAAAAATTTTTAGGCCATTCTGATGACCACGATAACTATAACAAATTTGACCTTAAAAATTACAAGTAAGTAGCGACCCTCCAAAAACAGCGGTGTATCAATGTTCTAGATCGGTAATTTCTTTTTTTACTGGTTGGGAAGTAACTTTAATATTAGTGGTGATGCCAAGATTATCTTGTTCTTTTTCTTCAACTTGGTCTAGTCCGATCAACAAGTCAGATTTAGCCTTCCTTTCATATTGTTTGGCATTATAGATATCACCTGTACCATTTGGGCCACCAAACATCTTTTCATTTTCAGCCTGTTGTTGAGTATGTGCGTATTGCTTAAAGTATTTCTCCAGTTTTTCCCAATGGCGTCGGATCCACATGCTTACGATGGCACCGGCTGATTGTATCTGTTTTTGTAAGGCTTTTAGTTGCCTGGTTAATCCTTGCTTTTGTTTATTCAGTTTGGCTATTTCATCACGTTCATCATCAACTTGCTGTTTGATGGTTTGAAGTTGTTGCTGTTGTTCATGTAACTTCCGTTCCTGATGTTGCAATTGCCGATGCTGTTCGTTGATTTTCTGATTATTATCGTTAACCTCTTTAACGGTATCATCAGCTTTTTTCTTAACTGTGTTAGCAATTTCCAGTGGTGACAAGTCTTTACTGTCTTTTCCCGTTAGGATGGTATAAGCATTACTTAAGGCTTCCTGGGCCCTCATTGTTACCTCGGTATCCTTAATAAGTTTGGCAGCTGTTTTACTTGCCTTCTGCTGATCCTGTCGATGCTTTACATAATCGGCCGCGGTACGGTGAATACCATCGGTTTCATATTTATCAGAGACTTGATAGTCGATTCCCATTTCTTGGGCGGTTTGCGTTGCAATCACGCTTAATTCGTGCATTTGCTCAATTCGCCAAAGCTCGACTAAGCGCGTATCACGCTCAGCCTTTGTATGTTTGTACTTATACTTGGTACCATCTGATTTAATACCTTTTTCGGCATCATCAACGTATCCGTCCGGCCATTTACTCATGTAATCATAGAATTTTGCATCGGCGCGTCGACCGTCGATTTTCTTTTCGGTCATATTGTCAAATTCAGAAAGCACGTCTAACCGAGTCTGCAGCTGTTCCTCACCGCCATACCATTTCTCTAAGGTTTGTTTAATCATTGCACGTTTTGCATAGCTGACCCGTCCCCGTTTGTCCATATGGAACCAGACGTTCTGCGTTTGTAAATGCATTGCCCCGTTCTCATCGAAATGAATTTCAGCGCGAAAATTTTGCGGATTCAGCGACTTAAACGTGGGAGAATTGAAGAATCTTTTGAAGGTAGTTTCTTCAAACTTGCGGTACTTTCTCAGATCGTCTTTGTTGCGTTTCTCATACTCGTCGACATTGGAAATGTAGTAAAGGGAACCATCGGTTGGCATGCCAAAATTTTCGATCGTGGCATGTAATTCTTGCGCAATTTTCGTCCGAGTAGATTTTGGATTCTTGCTGTTATCCAAAGCTCGTTGTTTGGCTTTCATGAAGTTAGCGGTGCTACTTAAAACGTAATCAACGTAAGATTTTTTCCGTCGTGATTTTCGCAATTTACTATTGTATTTAATCCACTCTTCTGGTGTCCGAACACCGACATTTTGTGCCATTTGTAGTGCTAAATCGATTGACTTATCCTTCTCAGAATTAGCCGTTAATGTTTCAATTAACGGTTCACCTTCTTGCAAATATTGGTGTTGGCTTTGGTGTGCTTTGACGTGGTTACTTCCCATGTCTTTACCTGTAGAAATAAAGCTGTTTTCCATTGTTACTGATGCCAATTAAATTCACTCCTTAATGTTTATTAAGGTGAATACTACTCTCTTCATGTTCGATTTTTGAAAGTAAAAAAATAGTCGTCAATATAAAGCAGGGTACATGCTTTATATAGCACTCAACTAATCCATGTACGCGGGTGCATACATGGGTTGAGCGCTCTCGCGGAGTTTAGAGGGGAACTTCCCCTCTAAAAACACCCCTGTTTACGTTAATTCCAATGACCTTGAGACTGCGTTCAACTGGTCAAAGTCATTAACGTAAAATAAAAAGGCCCCGTTTTTGGGGGCCTTTTTATGATTCAACCAAGTAGTATTTAACTACTTGGTTGAACAAAATTTATGGCTGCTTTAACGCCATAAATTTTCCGAAAACTGCAGCTTCAGTAGTTAATAACCCATCAGTTTTTGTTGCAGTTTACCACTCAATCAAATTTAATTTGGTCCAGCTTCTTCTCTTTCGAAATCTGATCCAATCCAAGATAGCGAAGTGTCATTTTTTGGCTACTGTGGTTGAGCAACTCCATCACGAGAGCTATATCGTAATTTGACTGTACGTATACTCGATATGCACCAGTTTTGCGCATTGTGTGCGTCCCTAAGTAGTCAATATTTAGCAGGCCCCCCACGCGCTTCATCACCTTGTAATACTGCTTTATTGATACGTGTTTTTGGAGGTGTTGGCTTGATGGAAATAGCCATTCGCTTTCCGGATAATTTTCATTTAACCAACGGTAATAAATAGCCAAGTCATTAAATGCCGGTTTAAGGTAAAGAATATTGTGTTTACCCGTTTTTTGATCGACTGTGAACGCGTTTGACTTGATCGATCCATCGTCATTAAAGACTTCGTTTCGTCTGAGGGCCAATAAATCGCTAACTCTGAGCATTGTCACAAGGCCCAACTTGAAAATCATAAAATTACGCCGGCCAAATTTAAAATTGTGCAGTAATGCGTCCTCAACTTCGTGTAAGATCTCGGTATCTTTAATTGGCAAAACCTTTTGAACGACCATAATATATTACTCCTTTTTGGTATCTGTTTTATCAAGATTACCAAGAAATAGATACCATTATCATAACACGGCAAAGAAAACGCTGATATAAAAGTAAATAAGGGTATCCATAAAACAATTATGGATACCCTTTTTTCGTCTTTAAGGATAAAGATTACCAATGATATATAGTTTATAATAAAAGAACACATCCAGTTAGGATGCGTCCTTTTACGAAGAAGAATGTGAAAATTCCTCCAGTATTAATGATACAAGAATGCATTATTTAAATCAAAAAGTAGGAGAAATTTTCATGGATATAGATATAAATGTTGTAAAATCAGAAATTCTAAAAGAATTAATTGATTTGAAGGATCCTAAAAAAGAGATTGTTGGATTTGCTGGCAAAGATAAAAAAGTATACACTGTAGGATCAGATTCAAAAATAATAGGTAGATTATTTGAAGTATTAACACAGCCTAAATTAGAAAAAGTTGCTAAAAAGCTACATTTGAATCTTAATGAATCGCCTAAGCAAACAATTTATCCAGATTTTTGGCTAAGTAATCCTAACAATCCAGATAGAAATCGTATTGCTATAGATATTAAAACCACTTATAGACATGGCAAGAAATCAAAATTTGGATTTACTTTAGGATCATATACTAGTTTTTTAAGAAATGGTACTAAAAATATAGCTGGTAGTTATGATATGTATAGTACACATTTGATTATTGGATTTATATATACACGAAATGTAAATTATGTTACGGAAGTTATACCATTTAGTGAAGTTGAATCTGCAACTCCTGCAGTTTTAGACATTGATTATTTTGTTGCTGAGAAGTATAAAATTTCAGGAGAAAAACCAGGTAGTGGAAATACTGCTAATATAGGCACTATTAGTAGTGAAAATATGCTAGATTTTTCGGGTGAAAGAGGACCATTTGCTACTATAGGTAACAATATTTTTGAAGATTATTGGAGAAATTACCCTACTCCAAGTGAGCGAGCTAATAATAAAGAGAAGTATACGGACTTAGAGGGATATATTAAATGGAAGAAGAACATTGATCCACAAAAAGGAGAAGAAATAGAAAGATTAATGAAAAAATTCAACAATTAAGAATTAAAGCTTCAATAATTGAGTTTCTGTTTTCCTCATGCCCACCAACAAAATAGAAGTGTTCATTAGTGACCATTTTCCCTTTCCATTGGGTTAAGTGGTCATTTTTTCTATACTTGTTTTTGTACCACATTGATAAAGCATAATGTAAATTTTGATGATTGTTAAAGAAATTAGCAAGTTCATTAGCATCATTTTCTTCCCACGAAGTAAAATAGTCGGTATTTCTTCCAATGTATGGTGGATCTAAATATATAAAATCTTTATCAGAGGCTGATTTTAATAATTCTTGCCAATTAGTACACTGAAAAGTCCAATTATTTTGAAGAATCTTTTCTTGAGTGGTAGCAACTTGGTTAGTAATTTTTGTGATTAGAGCAGGACGAAATCTATTAGGTTTACGGCCGAAAGGAACATTATATCCATTTTTACTAAATCGAATCATACCGTTAAAGTTGGAACGTTGTAAAAATAAAAAATCTAAAGGATTATGAGTCTTATTAAATCGATCTCGGACAATATAGTAATAACTATTCTTGTCAGCTGGAGTATCGGCTAGTTTCGATCCTTCTTCTTCTAAATATTCTCTAACGATTTTTGGTGTAATCTCTTGGGATTTAAGTTTATTGTAAAAGTCAATAATGTAAGGATTAATGTCACCAAAAACTGCATTTTTGGGGGCGAGGTTGAATCCGACTACTCCAGATCCCATGAATGGTTCAAACCAAGTTCCATTCTTATCAAAGGAAATATTATCTTTGATAAAAGGAACTAACTTAGTTTTAATTCCCTGAATCTTAATAGGTGGAACATTAACATGTAGTTTATTCTCGGCAGTTTTCATTGGGAAAAGTTCTCCCTGTATCATCATATGTTAATGCCTTCTTTCCTAATTAGTATTTTTATATTTTGAGAATTTAGGGTCATTTAATCCTATTTGTATTAATTCATCAAAAACATCAATCATTTTTCTGTCTTCTTGAAAAGCAATCAATTTGACAGTTTTGTAAGTATTTGTTCTTATTTGAGCTGTTTTGGAGCCTTCTTTTTTTAGACGATATGGACTAGAACTTGTAGATTTTATAACTCTATCAGCATCTTTAGCTACTTTATTCAAAAAATCGCTTGGCATTATTTATCTTCTCCGATCCTAAATAGTACTTCTTTCAAAAATAATGAATACATTTCATGTGTTCGCCGATCATGAACATCATTTGGTTTATGAGTTAGGCCCTCATTTGACCAGCGTTTTACACGTTCACGATGATATATAGAATTAGCAAAAATAGCGTCGCCAAAAGTTTTTCTAGCTTCTTTGGCAATTGTTGTATCTGAATTAGCACTTTTAGATACCAAATATAATACGATTCCTAACAATTTGAATTTGGATTCATAATCTTTCCTTAATTGAGCTAAGTATTTAGCCGTTCTTAAAACACCTTCATAGCTAGCACTTTGCGTTTGTAAAACTAGAATAATATAATCACTTGCTAATACTGCGTTATTAACGAGGGTGCTTAGTGTAGGTGGAATATCTAGTATTACAAAGTCGTAGTCAGCTTTTAAAGGCTGAATAAGCTTTTGCAATACTAAATTTCGATCATATTGTGGTATTTTTTCTAATGACTGATTCCAGAGACTCATATCCCAATCAGCAGGAATTAAATCAAGGTTTTTGTCTAAGTGACAAATACTGGGACGAAGTGAATCTTTTTGTAAGGAAGTATAAAGAGATCTTTTAGGCTCAAAATTTCCGTAACTATTTTTTAGAAAAAGAGTTGCTGATGCTTGAGCGTCGAGGTCAATTAATAATACTTTTTTACCAGCTCTTGAAAGGTGATCTGCAGCGAGAACAGAAATAGTAGTTTTCCCGACGCCACCTTTAAAATTATAAAATAACAATGTAGACATAATAATTACTCCTTACATCGTTTTGTACATCCTATTGTTATTCTAGCATTAGACTGTATACTCATCAACACAAATCATAAAAGATAAATCACAAAAGATAAATCATAAATCTTTTGTGATTTAAATAAATTAGGAATAGCTATTTACATTATCTTTAATAAAGAGTAAGGTACCAATATAAGCTTAATATTAAAGCTGCCTAATAGAATAAAAAAATGAGCGAAAGAAAAAGTCCTAACTAAAACTGCCATTTTAGTTAGGACTACCGATTAAAACTAGTTGCATTAGTTAATCGGGGTTGTCATTTTCTTAATATACTTATTGTAGAAGAAATAGATTGAGATTTCAAGATTATCGAATTAGTAACCCCCATGATACTAAAGCAATTAGCTAATTGGCTAGTTGCTTTTTCTTTGGGTTCGCAACCGTTTATAAGACTCTAAAACAGTGGCACTGTATCGTAGTAGCATCTCGAAATCGCCCGTGACCTCTTGGATGTATAGAGGTTGTAGTTAACATCATGGGAAAGCCAATCCCGAACGCTTTACAAACGTCAAAAGAGCGGCTATAGGAAGCCTTGGAAATGCTTCAGATAACCCATAATATTATTTAGTGAGTCTTTATGATGGTTTCTCACAATTGCAACAGCTTAATTTGCTGTTTTTTGAAGAAAAAGAACCAACCCGCTGAACAGGGTCTAGGTGGAAACACAAGAGCAGGATATTATGGGACTAGGGCAGGGTGCGTTTAAACTATCTGCATTGCAATTATTAATGAGCTTAGTAATGTTAAATTACTTTGTTGATTAATAATTGCGATGAGTTGACTGAGAGAGTACAACTCTTTTAATATTTTAGCCACGATTTAGGCTAAGTATCGAGAGAGCAAGGCTGCGCAAGCAGAGCTTGCTCTCTCTGGTAGGGTTAAGGCATAGTGGGTTTAAAGTTCGGGGCCGTCATCTTCTTTAATGTGGTTATGGGGCTTGTTGAGTTGTTGTTGCTTTCGTTGACGTTCCAGTTCTTGCTGACGTTGTTCTTTACGTCTACGCATGATGATTTGAAGTTGGCGTTGCTTAGCGGCTTGACGTTCTTGTTCTACAAGGTTGAGTTGGTGTTGTGCTAAGCGAACTAGCTTGTTTTCTTGTTCACTTAATGCATTGCGAACCTTGTAGTCGGGTACCTTATTACATTTAAGCTTATTGATTAAATCCTGCGATAATGGGTCTGTAAAATTGAACATACTTATTACTCCTTTGTGTCGTCATTCTTCTTGTTGAATAGGAGGCAGATAATTGTTGTGAATGCGAGTGTTAGTACTTTGTACCAACCAGTTGTTAGGATTGTTAGTCCTAAGATGGCAGCAAATTCGACTAGATATTGGTTAGCTAGCTTCTTGAATTCATTTAAGTCATTCGTTAGCTCACTTACAGCATCTTTGGCCACATCTGCGTGTAGTTTGGCGGCTAGTTTAGCTTGGTTGGTCTGAGTTTGGACGTCAACCAATTTATTTTTAACTTCCGTACTAATTACTTGATCGACCGTTTTTCCTGTGGCAGTCGTGAAAACCTGATATAGGTCTTTAGCGACGGGGATCGGTTTATACTTAATACCTTGAATTAAGAGTTGGGTTAGGATTCGAATGTTAGGCACCAAGTTATCGTTGATTGCATGGGTATTCTCTTCAAGATGTTTGGCAGCATTTTTGAAGTCAGCATTCATAATCTGGTTTTGACGTGCGCTATCTTGTAAATTAAGCTTGCTATTATGAAAATCAATTTGGATACTTTCAAATTGATTTTGAACGTCATCAACACGCTTCCCAAGACCTTCGTTGAAGCCAATGTCCTTTGCATTAGCTACAGCCTGAACCATTTTAGAAGTCTGGTCCTTCATTTGGTTGGTGATTAGATTGTGCCCTTCGCTGTTTTGCTTGGATAGCTCGTTTTGCAGCTTCTCGATCTCGCTGCTGTGTGCTAATGGACTTAGATCTTGCTTTGTTGCTTGCTGCTCTTGCATTTCGGTTAGCTGCTTCTTTAGCTGCGTATTGCTTACGTTCTTCAGCTTTGGCACGTTTGAGTTGCTCAAAGTTGAGGTGTTGCCGAAGCTGCTTTTGTGCTGCTGCTGCTCTTGCATCGGCTGCGAGGGTTTTGAGCTTTTCAAGTTGTTCATCTTGTTCATTGGATTTTTGTTCATTATTATTAACTTCCTTTCTGATTGGCTTATAGTTAGGTAAGTTCTCAATGTTTTGGTGTTTAGACAGATGACTTTCCCAATACTTCTCGAGACCTTGCTTTGTATAAGCAGTTCCTAGTCCCCTTGTGGCTAATACGTTACCGTTTTTCTTATCTATACGTTGATAGAAGGCACGTATTTTCCTTTCCCTGGGGCCATGTGTAGTATCTACGGTCAAGTGGTAAGTCCATTGCTTAGTCTTTCCACGTTCAGTAACCGTTATGCCCTGCTGTTTCAACCGTGATAAAAAGTCCTTAATATTAGTAACTTGATTCTTAATCTCATTGATGGTTTGTTTCAGCTCTCTTTGCCATGGAGCTTTATTTGGAAGGTCTTTAAGGCTTTCCGGGGAACGTTGATTGTTAATTGGACCTGGCCATTTGCGTCCCGTAACGAGTTCGAAATTGTTAGCTAAATAGTCATCTAACTTGTTTCGCAAAGGCCTGACGCTAAAACGATTGGTTGGAACCGTCATCGTTCGATTAGATGTACCGTGACGAGGTTTAACGGAATTTATTAAGATGTGGGCATGGAGTTTACCTGATTGGCCATGACCACCGTCCGCTTGAACAGCGATGACAGCCTGGCAATCTCCGAAGCATTTATTGGCAAATCCATTTGCAAGTTGTAGTAATTGCTTGGCTTGTGTATCCAAATCGTTAGTATCAAACTCATCTCGCGAGCATGAAATTATAATGCTCTGAGCTTGCACCTTTCGATTAGGATTAAATGCTAGTTTAAGATTTTGATGAAACTGCTTTGCTAAATATCCACCGTTTTGTTGAGTGGATAAAGTACCGTCACTGTTATGAAGCATATTAATGTTGATACCACTACAAGCTAAGACTCGTTTATTGGTTTTAGCATCATTATGTGCAGGATCGCTAAATAGGTAAGCAAGACTTTGATAGGTACTTTTAATTGTGTTAGATTCAAGAATCGCCATTATTATTACCTGTCGTCTTAGTTGCAATCTTAATAGCACTTACTTTTTCCCTTAGCTGGTCTGCAATAGGTAGCAGCTTTTGAATTTCGTTAATTACCCAGTTCCAGACATCGGCGTCTGTGGGATCATTTTGAAGCGCAACATTGGCTGCATGTGCGATTTGATTAGTATTATTAGTTAGATTAGTTGCTGACCATAATAAGCCTTCAAGTTGAGCTTGGATGTTGTTATAGGAAGATTGAATCTTGTTAATGGCATTTAACCCTTCGTTAGACTGTAAACCCAGCACCGCACGAGACAAGCTGGAACGTCCTAAGTCAGCCCAAGTTTTCACTAATAATTGAGCTAATGAACGGTCATTCTTGCTGACCTGTTTAGCGGTAATATTAACCAATCGTTCGTCAGCAAT
This sequence comes from Alloiococcus sp., assembly GCA_035301245.1. Taxonomy (GTDB): domain Bacteria; phylum Bacillota; class Bacilli; order Lactobacillales; family Carnobacteriaceae_A; genus Alloiococcus. The sequence continues at coordinate 10,573 of DATGUS010000064.1, forward strand.
CATGGTACGAATTGCATCGGCATTATTGTCAGCTTGGACTGCCTTCTTTACCTCGTTGAATGCTTGCAACTCATTATCATTTAACCGAAACTGAATGATATTTCGTCGAGTATTTTCGTTCATGTTTAACCTCCTCATGTTGCTTCAACCTCGTTGAAGCAAGACAATTTTTGGCCTTCGCCTGATGGCGACAACGGCCAAAAATTGTCATAATTCGTCGACGACAGATACCCTATAATCCGCTAGTTGCTTTGTAAATTTTTGGTTAGTATTACGAGACGCGTATTACAGATTATCTGTCGGGGCAAGCAGTTAAAAAGAGTTGACATACGTCAATCTTTTAATGCTTGCAAGGGGCGCTAGCAGCTCCCCTTGATCCCTCAGCTTTCCATTAATATTCATCAAAGATGAGCATATTAATGGAGTACTTTTGCCCCAGCAAAAGTACCAAAACTGGCCGATCTTTGGTTGCGAAGTTCGGGGCAAACAACTTCATTTGGGGTTAGCCAAACGAAGCAAAACTAAGTTCCTTTTGAGTCACCAAAGGAACCGAACAGTGAGTACTTTCTATTAAGAAGGTAGCCAAAGTAATTAGCTTTTTTTGACCAAAAAAGCTAAAGCAAAATGATTTGCTAACGCCTCCCGTTGGTCGTTGTTTGACCTCGCCTTCACACTCAAAGTTTGTCAACTTTAAGTGTTA
>DATGUS010000065.1:0-6135 GCA_035301245.1 Alloiococcus sp.
CACTGAAACCAGCACCGCCACCACCAACAACAACCACGTCAAAGTTATATTCATCTTCTAATTCACTAGATGAATCAGCTGATTCAGATGAACTTAATGTTACACCAGCTTGTTCAATCGCATCTTCAACAGCTTCTTTAAATCCTTCACTTGAACCAGTAGCCCCACTAATTGAATCTACATCTGTTGAGTTTTGTTCTACCATCGCATCACGCATCTCTGTAAATACAGGTTCTGCAAGCGATTCGTTTTCATTTTCTTCAATAATCTCAATGGCTTCTATTTGATCGCCTGAGAAGGTAACTTCCGCTACGATGTCTCCATGATAGCCTGCTCCAGTTCCTTGAACGCCTTCAGAAGACTCTGCTGAGTCATTTGATGATGTTTCTTCCCCACTGTTATTGCATCCATATAATCCTAGCAGCATCACACTACTTAATAACATTGAGATTTTTGATGATTTTTTCATTTCCACAACTCCTCTAGTTATTTTTCACCGGTTTTTTTATAAAATTTCTATAAAAATTTAAGTTAAAACATTCACATATGTAATTTAAATTTACTACTACCCGAGTTAATAATGAACACCATCAATGTTACGCGACATATTTATTAACAAGGGCAATAATAAAGCACTCAAACCTCGTATTTAGCCTGAGTGCTTAAATGTTGTTAGTTAACTTAGTTTAAAGTCACACCTGCTTGGCTTGCTGCATCTTCAACTGCTTCTTGTAAAGCTTCTGAAGAAACAGTTGCACCTGAAACAGTTTCAACATCAGTTGAGTTATTTTCTACAATTTGATCTTTCATAGTAGAGAACACTTCATCAGTCATACCTTCTGTTTCACTGTGGTCAACTTCAATTGATGTGATTTCTTCACCATCAAAAGTAACTGTTGCTACTAATTCGCCGTTGTGTCCATCAGCAGTACCTTCGAAGCTTTCGCCTGCAACTTCAGCTGTTTCGTCTGTTGCTGCTTCATCAGTAGCTGTGTCTTCTGCAGTATCATTGCCACATGCTGCTAATAACAATGATAGTGAACTTGTTAACATTAACGTCTTCATAAATTTGTTTTTCATCGTTGTTATTCCCCTTTTTATAACTTTTTTATTGATTTTATACTATTTATTTTACTTTATTTATTTAGAAATACAATAGCTGTTCTTGTATTTCTAATCACAATCTAATAGTTTTATCTCAATTTAAGTTCACATGGGATAGTCATTTCTATTTAATTAAACAAACTAATGATTGTATGCCATAATTCACGGAAAAAGTTTACTATCGTATCAATTAATCCACTATCTTCTGCTTTTTGAATGACATCACCAAAACGATCTTGTAAGTCATTAGAGAAGTTATTCAATTGTTCTAAAACTTTTTCAGAATCAATCGCACTTGTTTGTTGATAGTGCTCAAAAAGTGAAATTAATCGATCAATTTGGTCTTGGGTAATAACATTTTCTAAATTATGACGCTCTAACGCTTCATTAATAATGCGCTCAATATCTTCACGAGTCGCTAAACCATCAACTTGATCTTTTAATTCCGCTAAATCGCGTTTAATTTCTGCGATTGCTTGGTTTAATCTTGCTGAGTCATCTTCACTTAAGTCTTGGGAAATTTGGTTAGTTGTTTCAAGCTCTTCTTGAGCCACTTCCATACGATCTGTTTCTAACTCTTCACCGTTAACATCAAATGCTTTGTAGACACCTGTTAAAGCACTCTCACCGGTTACAGGGCGAATGGCTGCAACCATTATATTCGCATCTTCAACACCAGCAGTGATTGCTGCGTTCATATACTGTTCTTCAGTAATACGTGTGATATTTTCTGGCGTGACAATATTAACGTTTACACCTGAATGATCCCCTGAACGTTGGACTAAAACAGATGAAATCATACTGCTTGTACTACCGACTCCAGAGTTTAAGTAAGTTTGTAAATCCTCACCTAAAGCTGCTATTTCAGCAACATTCTCTCGACTATCGATGTCTAAAAGGTCAGCTGTCTCATCAATTTGCTGTTCTGATAAACCGCCACCATACACATAAGTCGGTTTGCCCCAAGCTTCATCGATCACACTGGTATCGATTGTTCCTTCTGCTGTCACCGTTTGAAGACCACCCACACCGACGAGTAACGCTGCAGCTCCTGTGGCTATCATTTTAGTAATTTTTTTTAACATAGTAATCTCTCCTTAACCAAATTATGTAAATTGAGTATAGCACAGCCATTTGACACTTCAATCATACCGCAGACTGATATTAGACTTTAATAATAGGTTGCTAAATACTCCTTTAGTCCCTTAATTTGTTTCTTTATTGCACAGCCGATTGTTGTTTTTTCAATTTTCACGCGCTCCAATTCACTTTCAACAACTCGCTTCACGTACGTTCCGTCGGTTCCTCGGTCGAATAAATCTTCCACCGACGTAAATTGATTATGCGTTACCACTTGGAAACCGAATGAGTTATTTAAGAGTGAATAGCCAGCAATCCCTGTACTGCCTTGATAAGCTTTGGATAATCCACCATCAATAACGAAGAGCTTGCGGTACACCTTAATCGGATCTTCTCCTTTGCGAGCATTAATCGGCGTATGACCATTAATAATTGCGGATATTTCCTCTTCTAAACCAAACTCTTTCAGAATATGATCTACCACCTCTGCATCACTTCTTAATTTAAAATAAGGATTTTTGTGTTCTGTGTGTGAATCTTTATCTTCAATAAAGTAACGTTCAAACGTAGTCATTTTACTCTTACCGAACAGTGGCGATTTATCTCCACACCATAAATACCAGAAGAGATCAGTTGCTTGATCATCATAGATTTCTTTATTCTCGGTTGCTTCTAATATTTTTTTGTCAAAGAAATCCAGTAGTGCTTTTCCTTTATATGTTTCCCCATTAATTTCAAAGGGCATGAATTCACCTGATTCTTCCAAAGGGATACAAGCATGGAAAAGTAAGTGCTGATTATAAATCAAGTAGTTAGAGCCTTTTTCAATCATATACTCCATGTGCGTTTTCATCTTCACAGAATTTTGGAATGAACTCATCAATTCTTCAATCACTTGTTTTTCTTCAGTGGTTAATTTTGATGGGCATTCAGGGTCTACAGTCTGAAAGCAAGTATTCGTTAAATCATAGGTAGTTCCTTCAATCTCTACCGTTTGATTCTCATAATTAACCGCTTCCAATAATAGGCGACGATTCATCTTAAATTCAGGACGACGCTTAATCAGTTGTTCTTCAACTTTAAATTGCATCATCGACAGTGCTTGATGAACTTGTTCCATCTCTTTTGTACCTTGAGCTAACTCTTGTTTAGATAATCCCTTAGGTGTAAATGCCGGATTGCTTTCATAAGTTCGTTTAGCGAATGAAAAAAGTGGTCTTAAGTTAATACCGTATGATCGTTCAATATCAAATAAGTAATTATATCGTGCTGCGATACGTAGTAGTGTGAGTAAGCAAGGGACAGAACCATAATAAGCTCCTAGCCAAATAATGTCATGGTTACCCCACTGAATATCAACAGAAGGCAATTCCATAATCTTATCCATCACTTTGTCCGCATCTGAACCACGGTCAAAAACGTCGCCAACAATATGAATATGATCAATAACTAAGTTCTGAATGGTATAAGATAACTGCTCAATAAAATCTTCTAACTTTTCCATTTCTATTAACTGGAGCATAATTTGCTCGGCATAATCTTTTTTGTGTGGAAGAGAATAATCAGCGTATAACAACTCTTCAATTACATAACGATACGCTTCCGGTAGTGCTTTTCGAACTTTAGAGCGAGTATATTTCGCAGAAGCAAAACGTAAAACACCGATTAAGTCCTCAATTAATGATATACTACCCTGAATATCTTGAGATAATTCTTTATGTCCATTCTCTAAGGCATACTTGGGATAAGATATAATCAGTGCCAATTCATTAACATACTTCTCATCGGCTTTTTTACCGAATAAATCAATAATCTTCTCTTTTACGTTACCTGATCCGATTCTTAAAATATGATCGAACGCATCGAACTCACCATGAATATCACTAATATACATTTCAGTTCCCTTTGGCAAGTTCTGTATGGCTTCTAAGTTAATTATCTCTGTTAAAACATCTGCTTCATTCGGAAACCGTTCTTTAATCAACATATCTGTATAATTCAACCAGAACACCTCTTATATACCATTTTTATATTTTGGTCGTTACTCGCTATAATATCAACAAATAGCGAGCAATACCAAACTTATCTCTATCGTATCAAACATCTTCTTAAAATCAACTAATAGTTTTTATTTCAACTCAATCTGTTGTTAAATAATCGTCATTTACGATGAGATTATTACGTTTTAAGGGTTATTCCATTCTCCCGGTGACCACAAAGTGCCGTCTAGCTCCCCCTGATTTTGTTCACGACGTTTTTCTTGTTCAAAAAGAGCTTTTTTTACACTTTCAAGCAGTGCTTTTTCTTTATAATCCTGACTTTTTTGAATTAGTTGTTCTATCTGTTGAATGGTCCAGTCGGTCGTCATCTCGATCCCTCATTTGGCTAAATATAATTTCATTTCATCTAGTTCTAACTGATTATCTTCTAATACACCAATAATATGATCAATGGTAAACATATCTTCAATTAAAGTTGAGTCATCTTTCAATGATTCCAGTTGCTCAACTAACCACTCAACACGGCTGCTTAGTGAGTCGGTGTTATCTAGCATTAAATACTGCTGGTACTTAATCAGTAAATCCTGCTGTTCTTTTTCAGATAAATAATAAAATTGAAAAATAGTAAAAGGTTTTAAAAAATGCATACCCGTCTTATTGGCTAAAGCTTGGAAGGGAATCGTGAGTTGTGAGATCGTAAACTGTTCTGCTCCCCCGACTTGGTATTCTTTCTCAGCAATACCTATAGTCATAACTAAGCCTAACTCTTTCCCTTGAAGTAACGTACCGCCAGTTCCAAAAGCAATATGTTCCTCTAATACCTCATCTTGCCATTTTTTCAGCATAGGCGGTGCAGCATACCAATAAAAAGGAAATTGAAAAATAATACGATCATATTGTTTTAACAAGTCCTGTTCATAACGAATATCAATGTTGCCTGTTGGATAAATACTTTCTAAATGATGATATTTAATGTGGTCTGACCTAGGTATAGCTTCTTTCAAAAATTGCTGGCTGTTTGAATCTTCAATGTCTGGATGTGAGACGATTATTAGTGTTTTCATAGGATTCCTCCTCAATTAAAAGTATAGCATTAAAAGTATAGCATTAAATGTTAATTTAAGTCATCGATGAACGGACAGCGCTTTTGTGTTTTCAAACATATAAGTATTTTTTATAAAAATACTTTAGTTCTCTCTCTCTTCATAGTATACTAATAGTGTATACTTCGAAAAGACTAGAGGAGATGAGAACATGAAAAAATTTAATGTAATTTTTGGATGGCTCGCTATTCTTATTGGAATTGCTGGATTAGGTTTACAAGTCACAGAACTTGGCTATGCAGCTATTGTACTTGGTGTAATCGCATTATTCATCAAAGATATTCGTGGAATGGGTATCACTACCATTGGATTTGGAATAGTCACGTACTTAATGACAACCTTATATACTTAGTTTAATATTTACAATGAAAGATATATAAAAAGACTGCAGAATTTACTGCAGTCTTTTTTAAATTTTCAGTTTTATTTTTTCAGCTCGTTGCTCTGAGCCCGTATGCTGAGATGCTAAGGAACAACCATGCGGCGCCTAATGAGAATCCTCCAAGAACATCCGATGGGTAATGAACCCCTAAGTATACCCGGCTTAAGCCTATTGCTAGTACTGTAACCAAACAGAAAAAGATAACTAAACCTTTGAAAAACTTTTCTCTACGTACCATTCGGCAAACAAGGAATGCTAAGCCCCCAAACAGAATTATCGATCCCATTGCATGACCACTTGGGAAAGAAAAAGTTGTTTCTTGAACTAATGCTTCAATATTATCAGGCCTTGCTCGTCCGAAGAAAGCTTTAGCCGCTCCATTAAGTAATAGTGCTCCAATAATCATGGTTAAACTATACCAGAGGGCTGCCTTGAATTTCTTTAAAGAAAGAAGCAAACTGGTAAT
>DATGUS010000066.1:0-11537 GCA_035301245.1 Alloiococcus sp.
CATTTGGCCATTCTTTTCGGATGACTTTCTCTTCAGCTAACGTAATGGCTTCACCTAACCATGGTCCTGGTTTTTTAGCAAAATGAGTCATTAAATCATGACCGGATAAATCTAAATCATCTCGTGAATGAATCGGTAACTCCGTATAAATCGTCACAACTTTTTCAGGATTACTCAACTCTTTATTCACATGACTTAAGGCTTCTTCGACATCTAAACTTAAATCAAGGCCGTAGTTAAAAATAAGATACGGATCTAAGGTTTTAGTTTTAAGACGCTCTTCCATTCCCAAAACAATGGTTTTTACATCCTCAATCATTTGATTTGATGTTTTCCACTGTCTTAAAAATGAAGCAATATTTTCTTGATACGCCCTTGGTTGCATGTAGCGAATATAATATAAAAGGAGTGACCAAGCGATCCTTTCACTGTCAATACGCTTTTCACCATTTGCTAAATAAACGAGTGCCATTTTTTTATTAGCCAGTTCTGGACAATATTCATATAACTTTGTTTCAATGACAGCTTCTAGCCCTCGTTTTCTGGCTTTGGAAGTCAGCAGTTTAATCCATTCAATATTAATGCGTTCCACAGCAATCTTTTCTAACAATGGGACTTGTTCTTTCGTTGCTTCTAAGGTGTTATCATCAATCTCAAAACCAAGTTGTGCTGCAAAACGTACAGCACGCATCATACGAAGAGCATCTTCATGGAACCTCTCATTCGGATCACCTACTGCACGAATGATTTTTTTATTTAAGTCTTCAATGCCATTAAATAAATCTGTAATATTGCCTTCTTTATCGATTGCAATCGCATTAATGGTAAAATCACGACGTTTTAAATCTTCTTTTAAAGAGCGCACGAAAGATACCGAATCCGGTCTTCTAAAATCTTTATAAGTTGATTCGGTTCTATAAGTTGTAATTTCGTAATGATTATCGCCTTCCATAACTAAAACCGTGCCATGTTCAATGCCAATGTCAACGGTTTTTTCGAATAATGCTTTCACTTCTTCTGGACGGGCGCTGGTTGCTATATCAACATCATTGACGGGTAAACCTAATAGTGCATCACGTACACTACCGCCAACAAAATAGGCTTCATAACCGGTTTCTGTTAATCGCTCAAAAACCGGAAGAGCCTGTTTAAATTCCTCTGTTAGTGTTAATTGGTCGTTCACTGAAGAACCCTCTCTATCTCTATTATTTTAACGTTTTGCTGTCAGGTATATCCGCCGTCTTTCCGTCTTTACGTTCAAAACGGTACTTATCACGACACTCAAACTTATCCATCACTTGGCGGAAGGCATCACTGAGATCAATATCCAAAGAATTTGCCATACAGATCACAACAAATAAAACGTCACCTAACTCTTCTTCGACTGTTTTAGGCTTTTCTGTATCTTTTTTCTGTTTTTCACCGTAGTAATGGTTAATCTCTCGGGCTAACTCACCATTTTCTTCGGTAAGCCTTGCCATCAATGCAAGCGGAGAAAAATACCCGGTCTTAAATTGACTGATATACTCATCCACACGTTCTTGCATTAGTTTCATATCCGTCATGCTGTCACCTAACCTTTTCTTCTTATCATTTCAGTTCATCTACTTTTTTTGAGCTTAAAATTTTCAGCAATAACTACGAAGTTTAGATAAAAAATTTTAATGATTCATCTTCAGTTCGGCAAGAGATTGTTCGATCTCAATCAGTTCATCGGACAATTCAATAAAACGTTCTTTATCCTCTTTCGCTAGCGCATCATCAATGTCATCAATCAATTCTTCTTTACGCGTTGTAAGCTGAAATTCATCAATGGCATCATTAGCCATGACACGAATATTTTCTGGCACTAAGTCATTCCACTTCGCATAAGGGTTGTCCTCTAGTACTTTTACATATAAAGGCGATAAAAAAGCTTCTGGAAAATCAACTTCTAAAAATAAAGGTTCATGCCAGTTCATTCGAATTTCGTGAAAAGCTTTTTCAGGATCTTCATACTCTACGCCATTTTTATAAAATAAAAATGAACGGCCTTGTGTATGAGCAGCACCCATCTTAATACCTCTAGGAGTCGCCTTAACGTTTTCTACAAAATGCGTGCGGTCTAAGACAATATCATGATTGGCTAAATAATCTAAGATCCATAGTGATTCACGGCGTCTTAACTTATATGTCCCCACAAACCATTTTATAAAGGCTTTTTTATGTTCTAATAATACTTTCTGTTTCATTTATCTCACCTTATTCATACCGTTGTTCAAGTCTCACTAACATCTCTTTAAATTCGATATCATTAGGATTGACAATTAAGTAATCTTTAATTACGGTCAACAACTGATCATTGGCACCTTCTTCTTGTAGGAATAGGGCATAATCTTTTAAGAAATAACGGTTATCTTTTAAATAATCATAAGCTTGTTCATAATAGGAACGGGCTTGATTATAATCTTCATCATGGTTGTAGGCAGTCGCTAGCACCCAATATAACTGAGGGTCAACTTGATCTTCCTTCAATGCTTCAGAAACTAAATCAATCGCTTCTGAATAATCATCCATATAAATTAAAAAGTTCGCATATTCGATCAATGTCGTTTCACTAATTGGATTCAGATCATAAGCTTGTTCAAAGTATTCACGCGCTTGAGTAAGCTCTTGACGCTTCATCTCTATTTTAGCACCAATAATAAATAATGATACATTCGATTCGTCTTGCGTTACCCCTTCTTTAACCACTTCTGCTGCTTCATCTAAACGTAACTCTTCTTCTAAAGCCGTTGCGAGATACGGATACACAGATGAATAAGTCAGGTCGATTGTCTTCACTTGATTGAAACACTCAATCGCTCGACTATATTCTTCCATCTGATAAAAGGTCATCCCTAAAGCAAACAATGTATCGATATCATCTTTTTCTTTAACAGCTTCTTCCAAATAAGGAACCGCTTGTTCAAAATCACCTGAAGCACTATAAGCTGTGCCAATACGGGCTTTAATCTGTATACCAGCCAATTCTTCAATGTCTAGGCGTAAACATGCTTCATAATGGTGAATGGCTTGGTTATATTGTGCCATTGAATAATAAAGTTCCGCTAGACCGAACAAAATAATCGGCTCACTCGGCAGAAGTTTTTTTGCTTCTAGTAATTTCGCTTCACTAACCTCTGGCAGTTGCTGGGTTTGGTAATAATCAGCCGCTACTAATAATGACTGAACATAGGCTGGACTTGAGTCATCAATCTCGTTTAACCAATCAATGGCTTCTAAGTCCTGCCCTTCTTCGATTGCAATCTCTGCTAGATAAATTCTAATTTCATCATCTAGTGGATTTACTTTTAATAAATGGTTCAGAACTGTTTTTGTTTCATTCAAGAACCCTAGCTGATATAACGAATCTGCCAGCATATATAACGTGTCTTCATCATCTTCTTTAATGGATTGTTCCAGTAACATTTCTATTTCTGATAAATTTTGAGATTGAATGGCTTCGATAACATCCATTGCATATGACATTGTTTACTCACTCCACTACGTTGAATCTTATATTTCTATTTCTTGTTTTACCTAAATGTCGTATTCATTAATCTATCTTATTTTAACATAGATAAGCCTTATCGTCAGTCATTCGCTTTGATTAAAAAGTCTTAATAAACAGAGTGAGCATTGGGAAGATAATTCCAGTATTTCACTTCATATTCATGATAAAACACTTCAATGAAAAACCGCCCCTACCACTAAAGTACAGATCATGCCTGATAAGATAAAGGGAACAAATGGGATACGATCAGCTTCAAAGAAAATATGATAGATGACTCCGAAGATTGATGAAAGACACAACACCCATAAGCTTTGATCATAACCAACGACAGCACCTAGGAGTAAAAACAACTTTATATCCCCCATACCGATGCTGGATGGATAAATAAGTATAGCTAATATAAAGATCAACAACTGCACCCCAGCGCCTATTAACATTTCTTTGATAGTTAGTGGCGATAAGATAAGTAAAACGGGGGCAAATAAAAGTAATAAGCGATTTGATATTTTAAAATAATAAATATCTGAAACAGTTAAAATGATAAGTAGAGACATCAGAACGCTATAAAACATAAATTCCAATGACCAGCCGTATTCCCAAAATAAACCACTCATCACTAGAGCAGTCAAAAACTCCATCACTGGATAAATCACCGATATAGCTTCTTTACACCCTCTGCATCGACCGCGCTGCAAAATATAAGACAATACCGGGATTAATTCCTGTGGGGTTAATATCCTTTGACATCGATCACAATATGAACGCAGCTGATTGGTATTAGGTTGTGCACATGACCGTGTCCCCACTACATTTAAGTACGATCCTAATATTAATGAATAAATAAAAACAATATTGTACTTCATAACGTTCCTCCTAAATAAAAAGTTACATGCTTACATCTTATAATACGCATAACGACAGCGTTTTCATGAAAATAGTCAACGATAATTGATCCTGATTAAAAATATACTAACTATTTTAGTTGATATTCATTGCATTAGTCATACCTTGTGATACGATTATCATAAATGAGTATTATGGGAGGTTTCGTATGAAACAGTCATTGTTTGTTGATATTAATCGTTATGTAAATCGGTTGAAAGATCAGACGACACCTTACAATGTCGAACCGACTCAAAAGCGATTATGCGAGTATAATTTGGTCGATACACCCCTTGAGCAGTTCGTTGATTTGGCGCTAGATCGTAAGGTCATTTTCCTCGATGAAAAAGCTTTTTATCTTATGAAGCTTACCGACGATGAATTGCCCTACCGAAGTCTCGTCTTTCAAATTGATGGTGCTATTTTAAAATCAGCCGAAACAACTGGACAAATTATGGCCAGGTATTTTAAAAAACTTCAAGTTCCCTATTCGTCTTCGAGTGACTTGGGAAAATTAGTCAATATTCATCAAAAATGTCCTTATGTCACTGAAGATGTTTGCTTTGCGCCCGATGGTGGTGTTTCAAAAAAATCAGTGAACTGGGTTGGGTTGCATCATATTAAATATTTTGAAGGCAATATGAAAAAGACAACTATATGTCTTGCCCCTCATAGCGAACTAGTTTTGCCACTTTCGATTCAACAAGTACACACGATGGTTGAACATGGTAGTTTAATTGCCTTAATGCAACAAGCCATCCTTGAATGCCTTACTAAGCAATTTTCATTTATGAACACATATGCCCATTCGAATAATGTCATTACTGATTATATTCATAAATTAAAATATGAAATAACGCTACCGAGTCCTCAAGAAATGTACCAATTTATGGATCAAAAACGAATATTGAACTTACTTAAATCAATTATGGGCGTGGATTATCCAACGAAAGAAGAACTGGATAAAGTATTACCCTCACTAGATACCTTCCGCAGCTATTTAGATATGGATAGAAATAAATAAAAAACAAAAAGTGGTAAACGACACCTGAGACACCTCTATATCATCTATAGAAGTTTCAAGACGTTTACCACTTTATTTAGCATTCATTTTATTATTTAAAGATAATTTAAATTCATATTATGAGCAATATATTATAGATATTGACATTTATAATAACGTAGGGCATCATTATAAATTAGAAAGGAGGATTTCCATGGACGATAATAAAGAAAACAATAAAACTAAAGTAAATAAAATAGTTATTATAGTTATTATAATTTTTCTAGTTATTTTGAGTACATATTTGGGATATTTTGTTGGGAAGCGTTTTGCGGTCAATACTATCCAAGGTGAAGCACATACTCTAGAAAGTGTTCGTAGTTCACTATCTGACGAAAAAGAAGAGTTAAAAGCAGTTGAAGATGAATATGCAGCTATTACAAAGGAATACCAAGAGGCTCAAAAATTACTAGATGAAAAAGACTCATTAGAGTCCGAAGTACAAAATCTTACAAATGATAAAGAATCTTTAACAAAAGAAAACAATAAACTTCAATCTAAAATTAATGATTCTGAAAAACGTCTTCAAAAACTAGAAGAGTCTATAATTACTAAGGAAGGCGAACCACGACAACTAGTTCCCGGTAATTTTGAAGTCGGAAAAGATATCAATTCTGGTCGATACATCGTTACGAGAACTAATAACAAAAGTAGGGGAGATTTAGAAGTCAATAATTACGAAGAATTAGTATATTTTGACGATGACGAAGAGTTTGGCGTTACAGAGTACGTTATTTCATTAGAAGATGGAGATGAATTGAGACTATCAACTTCTCTAACCTTCACACCAGTTGAAGAATAACAAAGAGTAAGCGGAAATTCGCTTACTCTTTTATTTTTATTCAGCTTTTTCACCATTTAAAGGTGATTTCATTTCAGCATCATCTTTATCAACTTTGTTTGCTTTGCGATCAGCCTTTTCTTTCTTAACTGTCTCTTCATCACCTGTTAGTTCAGGTTGATTGGTTTCTTTTGTTCCTTCTTTATTAGTTTCTTTTGTCTCTTCGTTTGATACTTTTTGATCTTCATTCTCTTTAGTCATGATTTTCCCTCCATTATCAAATTATTAACAAAATTAAAATTGTTCTATTTGTTACTAAATTCATCGTAACAAATAACCATCTAGTTGTAAAATAGATTGATTTGTTTAGTTTGTGTTATAATATATCAACAGTTATTATATCTTTGCTTAAATGAATCGAAATACATATTAATTATTTGAAATTTAATGAAATAATGCATATAATACATATAATATTGCTTAAACATGTTAATTTTATCCGAAATAATCCGTTTATAAAGGAGTGATCAAATGGGAGAAATCATTGACGAACGATTCAGACAAGAGATGTTAACAAACATCAATAAAGCGTCTGAAAATTTTTCGTTTAAATTAGAAGACACTATTACTGACGAGATTACAAACGGTAATATTGAAAAAGTAAATGAGACTTTAGAAAGAATTTCATTAAATGATTTCATAGATGATATGTTTGATTCTAATCATTCAGAGGAAGAGGCGTTACGAGCATTTAAAAACTTACTTCTTAACATCAATACATTTTGCCGTATTGCCGCTAAGAATGGTGAAGTTATACCACTTATCTTATATTTAGTGTATATGCGTTATAATATGTTAATCGAAACTTCGGATTCAGTTGAATTTTTACGTGATGAAATCTTTTTAAACATCCCTCGTGAATATGCAACGATTGTAGCGAAATATTCTACTCGTGGCTATTCAAAAGTCATGAAAGAAATAGTCTATGAAATCTCACAGAATTTAACAAAGAACCTTACACTGAAAGAAATCGCATCGAATCACGATATACACCCCGTACACTTGGCTCGTAAATTTAAATCCGAAACAGGCATCACATTTATCGCCTACATCAATGAGTTACGCATTGACCTTGCAAAATACTACTTCCATTTAAATGAATATCGTTTAAGTGAAGTCGTTCATTTAGCTGGATTTAATAGCCACTCATACTTTACAAAAGTTTTCAAAAAAATTACTGGTCAAACACCTACTAAATATATCAAACAATTACCATTTAATACGAAATAACGAATGACCCTAACTCTCTATGCTCATCGTCTGAGTTCATGGAGTTAGGGTATTTTTTACCTATTCTTTTTCTTTTAACTCTTCTAAGTAAGCTAAATCTTCTTTACTCAACTCAGAATTTTTTAACATATCTGGTCTTCTCAAAAATGTACGCTTCAAAGATTCTTTACGACGCCACTCATCGATTAATTTGTGATTACCGTTGCGCAATACCTCCGGAACAACCATTCCTCGATACTCAGCTGGCCGTGTGTAGTGTGGATGTTCAAGTAAACCTGAACTATGTGAGTCAAGGAGTGCAGACTCATTGTTACCTAATACTTCTGGTAATAATCTTACCGTCGCATCAATCATTACTAAAGAAGCTAATTCACCGCCTGTAAGGACATAATCACCAAGTGAAATCTCATCTGTTACTAAGGTACGGATACGCTCATCATAGCCTTCATAATGACCACAGATAAAGACTAAATGTTCTTCTTCGGCTAATTCTTCAGCTACGGACTGAGTGAATGGACGACCTGCAGGATCCATCAATATCACCCGAGGTTTGGTTGTGGTGTTCGCTTGAATATCATCCATCGCTTCAAATAATGGTTCTGGCTTCAGTAGCATCCCAGCCCCTCCGCCGTATGGGATATCATCCACAAGTTTATGTTTACCCTGACCGTAGTCACGAAAATTAATAATATTGATATCAATTAAATCACGTTCTTGAGCACGTTTCATAATTGAATGACTCATCGGCCCTTTAATCATTTCAGGAAATAATGTTAATACATCAATCTTCATTTAATCATCCAGTCCTTCTAATACATGCACAATGACTTTTTTTTCGTCAAAATCAATCATTTTAATAACGGCATCTATATATGGTAAAAGTAAATCCTTTTTGTTGGAACGTTGGACCACCCAAACATCGTTTGCTCCAGTCTCGAGGATTTCTTTAATGGTTCCAATCAATTCATCCGACTCATTATAAACAGATAAGCCGATAATATCATAGTGGTAGAACTCACCATCTTCAAGTTCGAGTGCCTGATCAGCTGTTACATTTAATGTCCCTCTAACAAACTTTTCAACATCATTAATATTGTCATAGTTTTTAAAGGTTAGTAAATCAAATGATTTATGTACACGGTGAGACTTAACAGTTAGTAATTCTTGTTTTGTTTCTTGTTCATTAAACCACATTAGCTCGCTACCACAGGCAAATCGCTCTTCTGGATGGCTGGTAATGGACTGCACACGCACTTCACCTTTGATCCCATGTGTATTTACAATCGTTCCTACCTGATAGTACTCAGTCATAGCCTTACTCCTTACATTTATTTCTTATATTTTACGATAAAAAAAGGAGATGCCCAAGTGACATCTCCTAATCTTTTACGTGGACGTGTGTTTAACTAATCAATGATTGTTAAACGAACACGCTTTGGTCCATCATATTGAATACTGTAAACAATGGCACGAATCGCTTTCGCAATACGTCCACGTTTACCAATGACACGACCGACATCATCCGGATTCACTTCAAGTAGATACTCATGAAAATCATCTGTCTCTTGAAGCTCTAACTTAATATCTTCCGGTTTACTAACTAATGGTTCTACAATCGTTTGAATTAAAGCTCTCATCTCTTGATCAGACATGTTGTACCACCTTTATGAGTCGGTTATTTACCATATTTCTCATTATGGAATTTTTCCATAATCCCTTTATCAGATAATAATTTACGAACTGAATCTGATGGTTGTGCACCGTTACGTAACCATTTTAACGCTAATTCTTCATCAATTTTTAATTCTTTGTCTTCAGCAATTGGATTATAAGTGCCGATTTGTTCGATAGAACCTTTAGATACGTGACGACGTGAATCAGATACAACGATACGGTAAAACGGACGACGTTTTGAACCCATACGTTTCATTCTAATTTTTACTGCCATATTGTCATTCACCTCCGATAAATTTCTCTTTTAAAGTTAAGTGTCTTTCACTCACAAGTCATATAGTAACATGGATTTAAAACCTTGTAAAGTGTTTTTTCTTTACAGGGTAAATTTATTTGAAAAATTATTATTTTGCTGGTCGCCAGCCTGCTGCTTGTGCTTCTTCTTCAGTATTGAAGTAGCGTTCGCTTTTGCTTTCATCAATTTGGGTGCGTTCATAGTGTGAGTCACCCGGTTTATGATAAATCTTCTCACCAGAACTCCTGATTTTTCCATTAATTGATGTATAGTTCATTATTTATTTTTCTGTTAATTTTCCATCTTCCATTTTGAAAACTCGATCACATTTTTCAAGTAATCTCTCATCATGTGTTACCATCACGATCGCTTTATCTTTCGTTTTAGATTCTTTAGCTAAGATATCAGTTACTTCAAACGCACGATCAGAGTCTAAAGAAGCAGTCGGTTCATCAGCTAAAATTAGTGTTGGATTATTATATAATGACTTAGCAATTGCTACACGTTGTCTCTGACCACCAGAGAGATCTTCTGGAAATTTATTTTTCAAATCTTCAATTCCTAAATCTTTTAATAGCTCATCTTGAAGATCTTTACGATCGTCTTTCATAATACGATCAAATAGATTAAATTGATCTTTAACTTTTAAGAACGGAACTAAATTAGATGCTTGCAAGATAAATCCAATATCGTTCAAACGCATTTTATTCAACTGTTTACCTGAGTATTCAGTGATGAGTTGATTGTTAATATATATTTCGCCTGATGTAGGCTGTTGAAGTCCACCAGCCAAGGTTAAAAATGTTGACTTACCAGAACCAGATGGGCCAATCACTGCCACAAACTCACCACGTTCAACCTTTAAGTTGACATCCTGCAGTACGTGGAGCGTTTTATCCCCATCCTGAAATTCCTTATTCACCTGTTTAAATTCAATTGCTGACATAAGTACCTCCTATCCAATCGCTTCGAGTGGGTCAATTTTAGTTATTGTTCGGGCTGAGAACAAACCACCCAATATCGCGAACAATACAATCAATCCTGCTGTGATACCTATAAGCGCCCAGTTCAGTGAAAATGGCACGGCCGTTGGAAGCAATAACGATGAAGCGTAGTTAAGTCCCACAGCAACTAAGACTCCAATAATAGCTAGAATAAAAGTCTGACCAACAACTGAGACGATCAAATAGCTATTAGCAATCCCCTGAGCTTTTAAAATCCCAAAGATACTTTCTTTTTGAAGAGTTAGAACATAGATGAAAATGCCAATCACAATAGCTGCAATCACTATCAAGAAACCAATCATTAAAATGAAGGTTGCATTCTGAGCAGAATAGCCTGGTAACTCACTGATAAAATCACTAATCGTTTCGATATCAGTTACCTCTTCATCTGCACTGACACTTCCACGAGTTACAACAGCACTAGCCACTGATTGCTCATTTGATCCGAAAGTTGATTCTAAATTTTGATAGTCATCAAAATCAACATAGACAACCGGTTGCACGGATAATTGTGCATTTTCGGTTAATCCTACAATCGTTAGCTCGTCATCAGAATTATTAAAAGTCAACTTATCCCCTATATCGAGTTCATTATCAATAGCAAAATTCTCATCGACAACAACTTCATTTTTATCCTGGAACATTTTTCCTTCAATAATGTTTGGGGCAAGGAAAGTATCCTTGTTAATTCCAAACAACTGAGCCGAAAGACTTTCATCCACATTATCATTTTCAAATAGCATTGCTTGCACAGCAATAATTGCTTGTTCATCAGCTTTTACAGTGTCCCATTCTTCTTCCGTAATCTGAGACATTGCTAGACGGTTATCTACACCATCAGCTAATACAATATTATCTGCATCCCATTTATCAATTGCCGTACGGTTAGATTGTGCCAAACCAAAAGCTAATCCAGTTAAGAAAAAAACTAAATAGGAAATAAGAAATAATAAACCAATCACTAAAAAATAGCGGAATTTAGAATGCATTATTTCCTTTAAAGCTAAAAACAT
>DATGUS010000067.1:0-19520 GCA_035301245.1 Alloiococcus sp.
CCGAAAAAGTAATATAGTTTTTCAGTACTATATTTCTCGTTTTGTCGGCTTCTCCCAAAAGCACAAAATGCTTGTGAAAGTGTTTAAAACTAAAGATTTCTATATAGTTTCTCTTGTCAGCAACGCCACACATTCCGTATGATAAGTTTGTGGGAACATATCAACAGGTTGAACTTTTCTAAGTCCATAACCTCCTTCTGTAAATAACTTTAAATCACGTGCTAAGGTTGATGGGTTACAGCTAACATAGACAATGCGTTCTGGTGCGACTTCTAAGGCCGCATCGATAAAGGTCGTATCCAATCCTTTTCGTGGTGGATCGACAATAATCACATCAACCTCTAAGCCGAACTTCGCTTGATCAACCATCCACTCTTCTGCTTTACCGACTTCAAAAGTCACATTATTAATATTGTTAAGCTGGGCATTTTCTTTCGCATTCTCTACAGCAGCCTTAACTATTTCAATACCGTAAGCTTGTTTTACTTTCTGGGCAGCAACTAAAGTCATTGTTCCAATTCCCGAATAAGCATCGATTACGATATCATTTTTAGATAAGTTAGCATAATCAATCGCCGTTTGGTACAATTTTTCTGTCTGAATAGAATTAACCTGGAAGAATGACTGGTGAGAGATTTTAAATGTTAGATCAAATAATGTATCAGTATACGTATCTTCACCGTATAATACTTCGAAGTCTCGTCCAAGAATAACATTTGTGCGTTTGGTATTAATATTTCGTACAACGCTGACAACATTCGGCACTTCTTCAACGATGCGCTTTGCAATTTCTTCTTTGTACCTTAAGTTCTTTGTGCGAGACACTAAGGTAATCATTACTTCTTTCGTAAATTGACCTCGTCGAACAAGAATATGCTTAATATCTCCGCAGTGATTCTTTTCATCATAACCGCGGATTCCAAAATCTTCTAAAATATGTCGAACTTTAATAATTGCTTCATCAATTTCGGGATGTTGAATCACAAAGTTATCAATTGGAATAACATCATGACTACGTTTTCTAAAGAATCCGGTATATAAATGCCCATTCCCATCTTCTCGAAGTGGTACCTGAGCTTTATTTCGATACTCATAAGGAAAATTCATACCGATTGTATCTTCGACTTCGACATTTTCAATATGACCAATTTTCCTGATTGCTTCTTGAACGCGCTCTTTTTTAAAAGCAAGCTGTGCTGCATACGACATATGTTGAAGATCCATCGTGCCTGTTTGAGAATAAACTTTTCCTATCGGATCTACTCGTTCTTTATTAGCTTCTAAAATGTCTTTTACAATACCAAACCCAAAATTCTTACCCGTCTTCACTACTTTAAAGGTGACTAATTCATCTACCATCGCTTCTTCAATAAAAATGGGGTAGCCATCTACTTTAGCAACACCCAAGCCTTCATGTGTATAGTCAATTATTCTTTCAGTATATTGTTTGTTTTTTTGAACAGGAATATGTTGCTTCTTTTTACTCATTGATTGTTTAACTCCTTAAACTCTCTTTTATAAAATAATAATCTTATTTGAACTGTTATTTTATTTGCTTTGAATTCCCATTTTATCATAGATTCCATAGACTTTTGAGCCATCAGAATATCTCTTAAATTTTGAATAAGAAAAAGTAACTGATTACACTCAAGCAGACCACTTCTTACATAGCATTATAGTTATGAATAAGTGTTATCTTAAGTCTTCAGTTACTTTTATGTTTAATTATTCTTTTCGATATTATCGAGCGATTCTAAGAACTGATTGGTGATTTTATTTTCCATTTCAGATTCTTTCGGTGTCTTAATCTTAACTTTTTTCTCGATTGCTTCACGGTCAGCTATAAATTTGATATGTTGTTGGTAGTTTTCGAATGTTGCTGGTGCCTTACCGCCAAGTTCACCGTCCAAGTTAATCAAGAGCTCACTATCGTCTTGGGTTGAAATCTCTACATTTGAAGTTTTTGTATAGATAATATGTTTATTCTTAATATGACTACCATCAATGATTGCTTTACGAGTAATTTCAGTTAACTCAACTAAATTAGATGTCGTCACGATAATCAATGTATATTTCCCGTCACCCATGACACTGTCAGGTGCTATTTTCTCAAAGCCTCCGACAGAGTTTGTTAGAGACATAAATACTAAAGATGCTTCACCATCATAAATACCATCATCATACTTAATCTTTAATGGAACGCCACTTAATCTTGGTAAAAATTCAATGCCTTTTGCAACATAAGCAAGCGGGCCAAATACTGATTTGAGCTGCGAAGGAACATCGTAAGTAAGTTCGGTTAGTGATCCTGCTGCTCCGATATTCATAAAGTATTTACTTCTGATTTTGCCATCATCTGATTCTAAAGTGACACGACCAATATCCATCAAAACGGTACTTTCTTTATTGATGAGTTGTGCTGCTTTAACTAAGTTATCTCTTGGTATACGTAAAGCTCTCGCAAAATCATTGGTTGTTCCTGCGGGTAGTACAGCTACTTTAGGTCGGAATTTTAGCTTAGATATTCCAGCAACCACTTCATTGACTGTACCGTCTCCTCCAGCCGCAATGATTAAATCAAATCCATCTCTTGCACAGCGTCTTGCTTCATGTTTAGCCGAAAAGAGCTTTGGTGTGGTTTGAAAGGCACTGGTTTCATAGCCAGCTTTTTCATACACTTGTAAAATATCAGGCAGCACTTTGGTTATTTGTTCTCGTCCTGACGTCGGATTATAAATTAATCTGGCACGCTTTCTCATGTGAATACTCCTTGTAAATTAGGTTTACAGTTCGATTTAACGGTTATCCAATTCTTCTGAAAGAAGTTGGTTAACAACTTGTGGGTTTGCTTTACCACGTGTTTCTTTCATAATTTGACCAACTAAGAAACCTTTTGCACGATCTTTACCATCCTTGTAGTCTTGAATCGATTGTTCATTTTGGTCCAAAACATCATTAATAATCGGTTGTAATTTTGCTGGATCAGATAATTGAATCCAACCTTTTTCTTCAACTAATGCTTCAACATCATCGCTACCATGCTTAATGAGTTCTATATATACTTTTTTTCCAATCTTAGATGAAATGGTTCCATTGTCAATCAATTTAATCATTTCTGCTAATGAATTTGGAGTAATTTCAGTATCGTGTAGTTCAACTTGTTCCTTGTTCAAGTAAGCTGAGATATCTCCCATTAACCAATTCGCTGCTTGTTTTGGATCAGCACCATTTTCAACAGTATTATTGAAAAAGTCTGACATTTCACGTGTTGCTGTCATCACAGTTGCATCGTACTCTGAGAAACCATACTCACTGACATAACGTGCTCGGCGTTCATCTGCCATCTCTGGTAGTGATTCTTTCACTGTTTGAATCCATTCATCTTCAATAATTAATGGTGGTAAATCTGGTTCTGGGAAGTAACGATAGTCAGCAGATCCTTCTTTCACACGCATAAGAATTGTATTACCTGAAGTTTCATCATAACGGCGTGTTTCTTGTTGGATCTCATTTCCTGCTAAAAGTTCTTTCTCTTGACGTTTTACTTCTTGGATTAATCCTTTACGGACATTGTTGAATGAGTTTAAGTTCTTAAGTTCTGTTTTCGTACCGAATTCCTCTTGACCGTAAGGGCGAAGAGACATATTTGCGTCACAACGCATTGATCCTTCTTCCATCTTTACGTCAGATACGCCAGTATATTGGATGATTTGTTTTAATTTTTCTAGATAAGCATACGCCTCTTCTGGTGAACGCATATCTGCTTCAGAAACAATCTCAATTAATGGTGTACCTTGACGGTTTAAGTCAACATAAGAATAACCGTCATTGGCGTGTGTATTTTTACCGGCATCTTCTTCTATATGAACACGTTCAATACGAATACGTTTAGTTTCGCCATTCACTTCAATATCGATATACCCATCATGACCAATTGGACGATCATGTTGAGAGATTTGGTACGCTTTCGGATTATCTGGATAGAAATAGTTCTTACGGTCAAATTTTGTATGCTGTTCAATCTCACAGTTTAAAGCTAGAGCCGCTTTAATACCATACTCTACCGCTTGCTTGTTAATTTTTGGTAGAACACCTGGATAGCCCCAGTCAATTTCGTTAGTGTTTTCATTTGGTTTTGCACCGAAGTGAGCAGGAGCAGGAGAAAACATTTTAGATTCAGTTTTTAACTCCACGTGTACCTCTAGGCCGATAACTGTTTCAAAATTCATGCTTATTCTCCTCCTTTAAATTCTGGTCGTTGCTTATGGTAATCCGTTTCTTGTTCAAAAGCATAAGCTGTTTGATACAGTTTTTGTTCTTCAAAGTGGTTACCAATTAATTGTAATCCAATAGGTAACTCATTGACGAAGCCACATGGGATTGTAATCGCTGGAATACCTGCTAAGTTGATACTTACAGTGAATGTGTCTTCTTTATACATTTGTAATGGATTTTCGATCTTACCACCAATTTTATAAGCTGGTGTTAAGCTTGATGGTGTTAATACCACATCCACTTTTTGGAATGCTTCTTGGAAATCTTCGCCAATTAACGTACGAACACGAGCTGCTTTTTCGAAGTGTGCATCATAATAGCCGCTACTTAGTGAGAATGTACCTAACATAATTCGACGTTTTACTTCAGGTCCAAAACCTTCTGAGCGACTGTTGACATAAATATCATCTAAATTTGCAAATTTATCTGAACGATAACCATAGTGAATACCGTCGAAACGCTGTAAGTTACTTGAAGCCTCTGATGAAGCTAAAATATAATACGTTGGTGTGCCATATAGTGCATATTTCAAATCAATTTCAACAATCTCAGCACCGAGCTCTTCATATTTGGTAATAGCTTCTTCAATAACCGCCATGACATCATCATCTAAAGCTGAGTCTTTAAATAATTTTCTTGGAACACCAATCTTAAGACCTTTAACGCCTTTATCGATATCCTTGGTAAAATCTTCTTTCTCACCTGGGTAAGAGGTTGAATCCATTTCATCATGTCCGCTGATTGCATTTAATACTAAAGCATTGTCTTTTACTGTACGAGTCATTGGTCCTATTTGATCCAGACTTGATGCAAAAGCAATTAATCCGTAACGAGATACACGACCATACGTCGGTTTCATTCCTACAATTCCGTTAAATGCTGCTGGTTGACGAATCGAACCACCTGTATCTGTACCTAATGATGCTGGAACAAACCCTGCTGCTACTGCTGCTGCCGATCCACCTGAAGATCCTCCAGGTACTCTGCTTAAATCCCATGGGTTATGACAAATTTTGTACGCAGAGTTTTCAGTAGAACCACCCATCGCAAATTCATCCATGTTTAATTTACCTAAAGAAATCATACCGGCATCTTTTAAGTTTTTTACAACCGTGGCATCATAAACGGGCACAAAGTTTTCTAACATGCGAGATGCTGCCGTTGTTGGTTCATCCTGAGTCACAATGTTATCTTTAATAGCAATTGGTAAACCTGATAGAACGTTATTTGGGTCAATACCTTCTTCGTCTATCTTCTTCGCCTGTTCAATGGCTTGTTCTTTATTAAGATGAAGGAACGCGCCGATTTGGTCTTCTTTATCCTCAATGCGTTCATAAAGATCTTTAACAATCGCTTCAGCAGTCGTTTCTTTATTCACTAACATAGCATGCAGTTCTTCTAATGTTTTATATTCTAGAGCCATTACGCGTCGCCTCCTTCTTTATCCATCACTGATGGCACTTGTATGTAATCATCCTTACTTGTCGGTGCATTCTCAATCAGTGCATCTGTACGATCACTTTTCACTTCTTTGTCTTCTCTTAGTACTGAGTGAAGATCAATACCGTTGTAAGTTGGTTTCACCCCAGAAACATCAACAGCGTCTAATTGCTCCACAAAAGTAATAATTTTTTGCATTTCTTTAATTAATTCTTGCTCTTGGGCATCACTGTATTCTAATTTAGATAGTTCAATCGTTTGTCTGATTGTATCTTTTTTGATTGTCATCATTATCCTCCTCTAATTAAATACATGAGTTATAAACTCATCCTCGTTCGTTTCGCGAACTAAAATTGATTCTGTCTCATTCAATGATTCTACCACAATTTCGATCCGAACATTCTCTGGTAAGTAGGTTGCCGCAGTCCGGTTGAGATAGTGCGTAAAAGCAACAATCTCACTTTGACCATAAAATTGTGTAGTAATTGAAATGTTTAAGTCGGTCAGTAAATCATCGACATAATGCGCTCGACCGACCACCCCGTTTAAGTTAGGGAAAAAAGCTTCAACTTCTGATTGGAAGTTTCTGAAGTTATTTCCTTCTGTGGTATCGCCACCTTGAAGTGGGAATACAAGACGGTTTTCATTAATATCTTTCCAATCGTTCACTTCATTACCGGATTCACTGAGTCCTGTTCTAAGATAAGTTCCTCCAGCTAAGTCATCACTGGCTGATTGTTCATAGAGTCCAACCATAATAGGGATGTCACTTGGGATATCAGTTTGCTCTCTAACGTGTTTAACAAGCTTATTAGCCATCTGAGTTCCCTGTTCGATTAGCACTTCTGTTTCGATTGTTTCTGAAGGTGTTTCTTCAATAACCGAGTTTAGAGCTAATCCGATACTCATACCGGCTAACTTGTAGCCATCTTCCTCTTCAACGTAATAATCATATTCAATAATTGAGTTTAAATAATTCGGTTCTTCTTCATCAGCGGGGTTTAACCCGAGAGGATTATCAGAGGATTCACGGCTTAAGAAATCTGAAGCTACGCCAGATGAAATATATTGCCCCTCCTGGAAATAATGAGTATCAACGCCGAAATAATTTTGTGAAAGACGAATAAGATCATTTTCAAATAACTTCATATTAATACGTGAGTTGAGTCTCAAAGTTGTTCCTCGGTTTTTACTCATCGGGTAATGATTATTTTCGGTGATTAATGGACGGTAGTAAGTCGTCCGTCCAGATTGTTCTAACGGCTCCGTCACTTGCACCTGCTCTTCAGTTTCTGCTGGCTGTTGATCTGGAATAACATTACAAGCTGACAGGATACTTAAACTAAGAACTAGAGCTGTTATTTTTAGTTTTTTCATCTTTATTTTCACTTCCTGACACTATGATAATTCTTCCAACAATTGATTTTCTGTCCAAATCGGAATCTCCAGCGATTCAGCTTTCGTTTTTTTGCTACCAGCGTCTTCACCTGCAATGACCAAGTCTGTGTTTTTTGAAACACTACCAGTCACATTTGCCCCTAAGTCAGTTAACAATTCTTTCAGTTCCGCACGCTTATAATGCTCTAATTTACCAGTTAAGACCACTGTTTTATCTTTGAAGACATTAGTACTAATATTCGCTTTTTCGGCTCGGTCTTGATCAATATAAGTTAAGTTTACACCAGCATTTTTAAATTTTTCAAGCAGTTCTGTTGTCTCTTCTAACTTAAAATATTCAACTAGACTGCTTGCAATAATTTCACCGATACCGTCAATAGATGAGACATCTTCAATAGTTGCTTCGGTTATGGCTTCAATTGTTTTAAACTCCTCAGCAATGAGACGAGCGGCTTTTGAGCCGACGTGTCTAATACCTAATCCAAAAATAAGTCTCTCTAATGAATTTGACTTCGATGATTCAACGGCTTCAAGTAAATTGGTTGCTGATTTTTCACCCATGCGGTCTAATTCTAACAGGTCATCTTTTTGAAGCATATATAAATCTGCGGTGTCTTTGATTAATTCATTTTTAAACAATTGCTCAATAACTTTAGGGCCTAAGCCGTCAATATTCATCGCATTTCGTGAAACAAAATGACTGGCTTTTTCTACTAATTGCGCCGGACATTGTGGATTAATGCAGCGCAAAGCAACCTCATCTTCTAAATGTACCAGCTCACTCTGACAAACCGGACAATCTCTAGGGATTGGATACGGCTTGCTATCCTCTTGGCGTTCGTCAAAATCTACTCGAACCACTTCAGGAATGATATCACCCGCTTTTCGAACAGCGACAGTATCATTAATTCGGACATCTTTCTCTTCGATTAAGTCAACGTTATGCAAACTTGCACGTTGGACCGTTGTTCCTGCAAGTTGCACTGGGTCCATAATCGCTGTTGGCGTCACGACACCTGTTCGACCGACTGTCCATTCGATATCTCTTAGGATTGTAAATGATTCTTCTGCTGGAAACTTATAAGCAATCGCCCATTTCGGAGCTTTCACTGTATAGCCAATTGCTTCTTGAGCATCAAAGTTATTTACCTTAATCACTACACCATCAATTTCATACGGTAAGTCTGTACGATTTTCTTGATATTCTTTAATGAAAGAAACAACATCAGTCATTGACTTGAACACTTGACTCGTAGGATTTGTTCTTAAACCTAAACCTTTAATATACGCGAGGGCCTTACTTTGGGTATCAATCGACTCATCAGGTATTGATGGGGCTGAGTATAAAAAGACATTCAAGTTACGTGATGCCGTAACTTTCGGATCTAAGTTTCTTAATGTTCCAGCGGCTGCGTTACGTGGGTTAGCAAATAATGCTTTTCCTTCTTCTTCACGACGAGTATTTAGTTCAATGAAGCTGTTCTTAGGCATATACACTTCACCACGTACTTCCAAGTTCACTGGCTTGCGTAAGGTTAGCGGTATGGATTTAATGGCTCTGATATTAGACGTAATATCTTCACCAATTGTCCCGTTCCCTCTAGTCGCACCTTGAACGAATTTGCCGTCTTCGTATTTTAAAGAAACAGCCAGTCCATCAATCTTGAGTTCCACTTCATATTCAATCGTGTCATTTGTATTTTGACGAACTCTGCGGTCAAAATCTTTTAAATCCTCAATGTTAAAGGCATTTCCCAAACTAAGCATCGGTGAGTCGTGCCTTACTTTTTGAAATCCTTCAGCCAACTGATCACCGACACGCTGGGTAGGCGAATCATCACGAATCAATTCTGGAAAAGCCTCTTCAATTTCTAGTAGTTTTTGGTATAGCTTATCATACTCACTATCTGCAATAGATGGTTCATCTAACACATAGTATTGATAACTATGGTGATTCAACTGAGGTATTAACTCTTCCATCAATTCTTGTGCTTTATGAACAGATAAGTTCATCATGATCCCTCCCATTAAATCTTTTCAATTGGGGCAAATGTAGCGAGAAGCGGCTTGATACCAACTCCTGGAAAGGCAATATCAAGTTGTAAATCTTGTGCTTCACCACTAATTTTAACAACTGTACCTACTCCCCATTTTTTATGTTTCACTTTATCGCCAACATCCCATTCGAGCGATTCTGCTCCAGAGCTTGTTAACTGATTGTTATGTTTAATAACTGATTTACTCCTTGGCATATGCGTTCTTCTTGATTGCGTTGAGCCAAATGGACGTTTCTTGTTACTTAATGTTTGTGTTAAGTTCAATGATTCCACCACATCAGTTCCAATCTCACCTAAGAAACGAGATTGAGGGTTTGTTTGGGTACGACCGTATAGTTGCCGCATGATTGAATGCGTTAAGTATAGTTTTTCTCCCGCACGCGTAATCCCTACGTAAGCTAAGCGTCGTTCTTCCTCTAACTCATCTTCATCTTCAACGGCACGAGACAGTGGGAATATCCCCTCTTCCATACCAGCAATAAAAACATATGGGAATTCTAATCCTTTCGCTGCATGCATCGTCATCATCATTATCTGACTAGACTCTTCTTCCACTTCGTCTGTTGGTGAAAGAAGTGCTAACTCTGTTAAGAAAGCTAATAATGAAGCATCATCTTGTTCTTGCTGATCAAATTCTTTAGTCACCGAGTAGAATTCTTGCAAGTTCTCAATACGAGCTTCAGATTCTAACGTTCTTTCCTTCTCAAGCGCTTTTAGATAACCTGAATCTTCTAAAATTTTTTCAGTTAACTCTGTAATCGATAAATATTCGCTCATCTTTCTGAAATTCAAAATCATTTGTGCAAACGACTCTAACTTATTAGCAGCTCGACTTGGTAAATTTGTTGCTTGTGCATTTAATGCTGCTTCGTATAAAGACCATCCTATTTCTTCGGCTGCTAGAACAAGTTTTTCTATCGTTGCGTTCCCTATACCACGCTTGGGTTCGTTCACCACTCTGACAAAACTTAAGTTGTCTGCCGGGTTCGCGATTAATGTTAGGTAAGCAAGGAGATCTCTGATTTCTTTACGTTGATAGAATCCTGTCCCTCCAACAATTTTATAAGGTATATTCGATTTGATAAATGTCTCTTCAATCACACGCGACATCGCATTTGTACGATAAAGCACAGCAATATCTCCGTAAGAAACACTGGGACTATTATTCATCGTCTCTTGAATGGTTGAGACGATGAAACGTGCTTCATCATGTTCATTACTTGCACCGTATATAGATACTTTTTCGCCATCTTTATTATCTGTCCATAAGTTTTTATCACGTCGATTCACATTATTTCTAATGACATCATTCGCAGCTTGAAGAATGGTTTTTGTTGATCGATAATTTTGTTCTAAGAAAATAGTCTTTGCTTCTGGATAATCTTTTTCGAAGTTCAAGATATTTTCCATATCAGCCCCACGCCAACCATAAATACTTTGATCAGCATCACCAACTACACAAACATTCTTGAGTCGTTCACCAAGAAGCTGCACGAGTTTATACTGTGCGTGGTTTGTATCTTGGTACTCGTCTACGTGAATATACTGAAATTTTGTCTGATAGAACCCTAATGTTTCTGGACTTTCTTCAAATAGACGCACTGTCTGCATAATCAAATCATCAAAATCCATCGCTTCAGCTTGTCTCAACTCTCGCTGATAAGCTTCATAACATTCAGCAACAACACTTGACCAATAATCAGTAGCTTCCGAACGGTATTGTTTTTCATCGATTAATTCGTTCTTTGCATTACTAATGTCACCTAAGATAGCTTTCGGGTTATACTTTTTCGGGTCATAATTGAGTTGTTTTAAAATACGTTTTATTAATGTTTTTTGTTCATTTGGATCAGCAATAGTGAACGCTGGGTTGTAGCCAATATGATCAGCGTCTCTTCTTAATATTCGGACACACATCGAGTGGAATGTCGATACCCACACATTCTCGCCACCATTTTTTACTAATTGCGTGACACGCTCTTTCATTTCTTGAGCAGCTTTATTTGTAAAGGTAATCGCCAAGATATTCCAGGGACTTAGCCCTTTTTCTTCTATTAGGTAAGCAATGCGGTGAGTTAGCACGCGAGTCTTACCTGATCCGGCACCAGCCATAATTAATAACGGTCCATCTGTATGAGTAACCGCCTCTTTTTGTTTTGGATTCATGCCTTCTAAAATTTGGTTTGCGAAGACCATTAAAGTCATCCTTTCGAATATTCATGCCTTACTATTATACAACAAACCCTACCCGTCTATCTACCTAGTGAGGATTGTTCATTTATAATTTAATAAAATACTTAAACTTTCTTTATATATCAAAGGATTTAAAATCTAGCATTTCTGTAAAAAAAAATTCTGAAATTATAATTTGAACACACCACTTATGTACAAAAAAATTACCTCTAATAGAATACTCGCTCTACTAGAGGTAATTATTTTAGCTAAGGATTATTCTTCCTCAGCGCCTTGATTTTCTTTTGCTTCTTGCTTTTCTTTATCGTAATCATCTTTTGAAACTTCGATTGTGTTTTCTGGTTCACCTTCTTGCGGTTTCACCTGAACAGTACGTCCAGAAATACTCGCTTTCTCTCTTGACTCCTGCAGTTCTTTATCCATCATGATCACTCCACTCTTTTTCAGTAATGTACCTATAGTTATTTTATATCTTTGTATGTTTTTTATCAACTGATGCGACTGCTGGAGCCCTTGATACTATACAAGTCCAGTTCACCATTCTCGTATCTATTAGTAATTTGATTTTAGTAACAATAGACTGGTTGTTTAAAACTTGTAACGTTGTCAATATCACTTGATAAAACCCACATCTTTTTATTCAAGGCTTATCCACTATAAAAAAATTAGCAATAATCCTATCATTTGAAAATTATAACTATTTTTACTAAAATGAGTGTGATTCTAAAGGAGGAGTTTACTATGGTTAAAGTTGCCGCAGTATTAACTGATTTATTCGAAGATTCCGAATTTTTCTCACCGAAAGAAGCACTAGAAGAAGCAGGACATGAAGTAGTGTCGATTGGCCCAGAAGCTGGACAGACAATTACTGGTAAGACAGAAGCAAAAACACATGTCTTAGATAAGGGAATCGATGATGTCAAAGCTGAAGATTTTGATGCTATTCTCATTCCAGGCGGTTACTCCCCTGATCAACTTCGTAAAGATGATCGTTTTGTTGATTTTGCTCGTTACTTTGCAGAAAAGGAACTGCCAATCTTTACAATCTGTCATGGTCCGCAATTATTAGTAAACGCGGATGTTTTACGTGGTAAAGATGCAACAGCTGTTAAACAATGTGCTGTTGATGTGAAGAATGCTGGCGGAAATTATCTTGATCAAGAAGTAGTAATTGATAAATCTGGCTTAATTACAAGTCGTACACCGGAAGATTTACCGGCGTTTAACAAAGCAATTACTGATGCATTAAAATAGTAAATAAATAGCTTAAAACCGGTTGAACTAACTGTCCAACCGGTTTTATAATACATAATTTTATTTTTACACTAGTCCTTGAATAATATTCATATTAATTTGGTTGAAGAGAATTCGAATCTCTCTTCTAGCTAATGCATAATTATTCTTAGCTAAGTAATGAATTAGCTCGCGGTAGTGCTCCAATTTTTTTCTTCTGCTAACAACCATCACTTTTCGGATACGGCCATTGCTAGTAGCCAACGGGCGAATCGTCTGGATCGCAGAGGCTTTAATATAATCATTATCGCAATTGATTAATAGTTTCTCCCAAAACTCAATTTCTAATTCTTCGAAGACCAAATAATCTTTATTCTTATCCCGGATCATTTCCGTCTCTAACATTTCCAATTGTTTTTTTAATGGTTTTGTATCATAGTCAATTTCTTTTTGCTCTAATTTTTGAAAATGATATGTCATTAATATTTCTAAAAATTGATATCGGTCTTGAACATCATCATTAGTCATGCGCTGCTCAGTTACCTGTGCCCCTTTGAAAGGTTCGATTTGGATAAACTTTTCTTCTTCTAAACGCTTTAAGGCTTTCCGCACTGGGGTACGACTAATATCTAAAGCATTAGAAATATCTAGTTCCTTAATCTGTTCATTAGGTAAATATTCATTATTTTTTATCTTTCGCAATATATAATCATACGCTGTCTGTACTAAATCTTTCCTTCTTACCATGACAACTATCCTTTAATATATCAATATTTTTTACTCTTCTTCATCTAATTCATTCAAAGTTTTTTCAATCTTGCTTTTACGTACTCGCTTAGACCAAAAGCCTCCGTTCACATATTTCGGTTCATATGTAATCACAAAAGCTGCCGGTTCAATATCATGAATCAAGCGATATAATTCTCTTTCATATTTTCTGGGAGTTAGTATTTCAAGTTTTAATCTTAACCCGTCTCGACCGCGGCCTTCTGAAACGGTCACTCCAAATCCTTTGTCTCTTAAATCTTTAATTAAGGCAAGGGATGATGTTTCAGGAATAATTGCTTGTACGACGCTATAACCAAGGGCTAATTGATCTTCTATTAACAGTCCTACATAAATACCAAGACCGAACCCCACTGCGTAAATGAGGACATTGATCGGATTGTCTAAGTTATCCATAACGATTCCAAGACCGACTACATAGATAAATGTATCAATAACAGCTAGGAGACTGGCATAGACGCGGTAGCCTTTCATCGTTAACATCACTCGTAATGTGTTCACAGTTACATAAGTGACATTAATTAAAAAGATAGCAGTTAGTGTTCCAATATTAATGCTCAATCATTATCTCCTCCCGTGCTTTTTTATGTAAGCATCTTCGACTTTCTCACGATATACATCCATTTTATTACTAAATAATACGCCATTTGATGGCGGAGTGTACGTAATCGCATTCGCCCCCGCTTCAATTGTCTTTATAATATGCTCTTTCTTTGGACCACCTGTAGCAATAATTGGAAGCTTTGGAAATTTTTTTCGAATAGAGCGTACAACATCTGGTGTATCATTTGCACAAGAGACATTAACAATATCTACCCCTGCATCTAAGTTATTTTGAATATCTGTAAACTCTGAAACAATCGTTTTGACAATCGGAATATCTACTACCTCGTCTATTAATCGAATTGTTTCAATCGGAGTTGGTGCATTTAAGACAACTGCTGTACAATTATGTGATTCAGCAAATAATGCCATATCTTTTGATCTTGATCCTTGCGTGAGTCCTCCACCGACTCCAGCTAACACAGGTATATTTGATGTTGTTGATATCGCATTGACGATAGCTGGATGGGGAGTGAATGGATACACTGCTAAAACTGCATCTGCATTATTATTTAAAATAATTGAAATATCAGTCGTGAAGATGAGTGATTTAATTCGCTTACCCATAATTTTAATTCCACTCGCATTTCGAATAACCTCAGGTACTTTGATATAGTCCTTTCTTAGATTTGTTGTTACTTCAGGAACAAATTTTGTTGATTTTAATTGTTTTGTCATCTCATACTCCCTTTCAATCATCATATTGATATAGATGATGTCTTTCTATAATTTGAATTAATTTATTTGCATAGGTCGGGTCCGTGGCATAACCGGCTTCTTGTAAAGCAAACGCTGCTTCCTGATAATTATTTGCTGCAATAACATCTTGATATAAATTACTATCCCAAGATGTGCCGTATGCAAGCAATTTAGCATGGTCTTCCATCGAATCTTCAAATGAATTATACACTTTAAACGGTTCATTCATCGTCTGCCACTCATTGGTATACTCTTTGGTTGAATAGATGGCACCATTTGCTGAATCTTTAATACCAAAGTAATTATTTTCATTTATGGATAACTGACTTCTTCCCCAATTTGATTCTAAAATTGCTTGAGACATAATAATACTTGGTAAAATATGATATGTTTCTTGAATTTCTTTTGTTTTTGGAATCATCTTGTTAATAAATGATTCTTGATGTGTCTGACTAAGTCCGGTCGGTTGAGTAATTTCTAGTTTCTCCATCCAGCGTTCTTTCGGTAGTCCATAATAAAAAAATGACCCCACTAAAAAAAGAACTAGTAGTAGTAACCCTGATAGTGACTGATTATGTTTTTTATTTAGTTTTTTTCTACGGGCCATTCTATCACCGAATCTTTCTACGTAGATCTACTCTATTTTACATTATAATCGATAAAAAAATCTATCTAAAATTAAATTTAGATAGATTTTAATTGATCTTTAATCATTCGCCTTTAATGCTTCAACCAAATCTACTTTTTTGAGTTTAAAGTGCATTAAGATCATCACAAGTGTCGAGAAGATAAACATCAAGACACTGGCCATCAAGTAGCTAGTTGGATGAATAGAACGGCTAAACATGAGGTAATCGAGTTCGACCGTCATAATGATAAAGCTATGCAAGAGTATGCCTAAAAATAATCCTACGATGATGCCAAGGACCGTTAGGGTAAAGGTTTCGCGGTACACATAACGGGTCACTTCTTTATCATAAAAACCAAGTACTTTAATGGTTGAGAGCTCTTTAATCCGTTCGCTAACGTTAATATTTGTTAGGTTATATAACACTACGAACGCTAAGGTCCCAGCTGAAATAATAAGAACAACCGTTACTGTTTCTAAACTACTTAGTGAGTCTTCAACCGTCTGTAAGTTGTCACTATGAAGTACAACGCCCAGGCTGGCATCCATCTGAGACAACTCTTCTTCAAAGATAGATTCATCTGCTCTACTCACTGAATTATCAGCATACTTTATAAGTCTAGTATCATATTCTGGTTCTGAATCAAATGTTTCTTGATAATAATCAGGTAACATATACAGATTATGATCCACATAATGTTCTACAATACCGCCGATGGTCACTTCATAAGTGTCCCCATCTTCATCTTCGATAGTTAATACGTCACCTTCTTTAATATTCGCTAATTCAGATACTTTTTGGGTGATCAGCGCTGAACCCTCTACTAGAGGAAGAATCTCTGTTGTGTCTTCATAGTCAACTAAATTGATATAGTCAGCTAAGTTTTCTGAGTTTTCTGAGTTTTCTGGTACCGTGACTGTCACATCTTGACTTCCCTCTTCAGTTCCAATGGTGACTGTTTTTGATGCCATTCGTAAAAAATTGTCAGTTATCAACATATCTGCTAATGCCTTATCCACTTCTTCAACTGCTTCATCTCCAGCATCCGTATCAACAACTGAGATCGATTCATAGTTATACAGCTCATTAAACTGTTTATTACCGATGCCTTCAATGGAGTCAGATAATCCAAAGCCAGTTAACATCAGTGCCACACCACCAGCGACACCGATAATGGTCATAAACATACGCCCTTTATATCTAAATAGATTTCTAATAGAAACTTTTCGGGTAAAGCTTAGTGTATTCCAGAACCAAGATATGCGTTCCAGTAAAATGCGTTGTCCACTCTTTGGTGCTTTCGGTCGCAGTAAGGTTGCGGCATTGTTTTTTAGAAGCGATCTTAAAGAAATAAATGTTGCTAAACTAGTTGATAGAATAGCACCAATAAAAGCAATCGCTGCAATGACTGGGTAGAACCCAAGTTGCGGGCTAGCTAATAAATACTGCAAGGAATAAGCATCAACAATAATCCAAGGAAACAATGGGAACCCGATTGCAAGCCCCACGACACTACCTAATACGGTGGCGATTAAGGCATAGGTAAAGTATTTTATACCGATATCTCTGTTATTATAGCCCAGAGCTTTCATTGTACCAACTTGCGTACGTCCTTCATCCACCATTCGTGACATAGTTGTTAAGGAAACCAGTAATGCTAGTGCGAAGAAAAACACTGGGAATACTTTAGCAATCGCTTCAATGCGTTCAGCGTTTTCGCCGTATTCACTTAACCCTGGATAATCAAGTGCACTAGTAAAGTTCATTGAAGCGGTCATTGCTTTTAAATCAGCCAAGTCTTCTTCTCCGTCAGCCAACTCTTTTTCAGCTTCTGAAATATCTTCATTGGCTTGTTGTTCTTCCTCTTCAAGTTCTTCCAAAGCTTCTTTATATTCAATTTCTGATTCTTCTAGTTGATTTCTTGCTTCATCAATTTGCGTCTGTCCTTGAACAATCTGAGGGGAATTCGGTCCGAACAGTTGACTGGCCTGATTTAATTCTTCTTGCTGAGTATCGAGTTCTTCTTTACCGGAATCGATTTTTTCTTTTGCTTCATCCAGTTCATTTTTCGTATCTTCTAATTCTTTTTTGGCATCTTCAATATCTGTACGACCTGATTCCAATTCCTGTTCAGCTTCTTTTACAAGTTCATCTTTTCGTTCTTTTGCTCGTCCATCAAATGTATCTTCATATTCTGTCACTTTTGAATCCATAAATGCTTCGTAGTCATCGCTATACACACTATCGAATTGATTAGATTCATCAAATGATACATAGACCAAGTTATCATCGAGATCAATCACATCCTCCATAACAACACCAAAAGCGGACAAGGATCCGGTACCAATATTGGTCGCCCCGCGGCTGCCATGCTCAATATAATGTGGGGATTGAATGAATCCGACAACTTCAAAGCTCTCTTCTGTTATATTCTCTAGGTAATTTTCACTTGTTTGTGTAACAAGTTCTACGGTATCACCGATGTCGTAATTTTCAGACATTTCATCAGTATTATCTAAGGCAATTTCGTTGTTTTGTTCGGGAAGTCTTCCATCGATGACTTCAAATTGGTTCAACTCATTTGTCTCATCATAGCCAAATAAACGAGTGGCCTGATTCTCACCGATTAGTACATCAACCATTGAGCGCGTTTCAATCGTGCCATCTGTCATTTTTTCTATATCCGAAATGTCTTGATCTGTTAATCCAACCGTTGACATAACTTCCATATCAGCGAGGTTCTGCTTTTCAAAATAATAATTAGCTGTCTCATCCATTACGGGGCCGCTTGCTACTAACCCAGCAAAGAAAGCCACACCAATTAAGATAATTGCAAAAATGGATAAAAAGCGGCTAAGCGTACGACGGATTTCACGTATCGTATCTTTCATTAAAGTTTTATTAAACATCAATGATCTTCCTTTCTACCATGATAATTCATCGACAGATTTTGGATTTTCATTGATCGTCATATTTTTCACTTTTGCGTCTGAAATTTCAATTACACGGTCTGCCATCTCCGCAATCGCTTGGTTATGTGTAATGACCACGACTGTTGCATCATATTCCTTTGTCGCTTTAGATAATAAATCTAAAATCTTTTTCCCTGTTTCAAAATCAAGCGCACCTGTCGGCTCATCACATAATAATAATTTTGGTTTCTTAGCTAACGCTCTCGCAATCGCTACACGTTGCTGTTCACCACCTGAAAGTTGTGCCGGAAAATTATCTTTACGGTGTAATAACCCAACACTCTCTAGTACTTCTAGGGGATCAAGTGGATCAGAAGAAATTTCAGCTGAGAACTCCACGTTTTCTTTCGCCGTTAAGTTAGGTATTAGGTTATAAGATTGAAAGATAAACCCAACATCTTCACGTCGATAAGTGGTTAACTCTTTTTCATTCAAGTTAACGATATTTCTTCCATCTATAATGACATCACCTTCATCGGCTGAGTCCATCCCGCCTATAATATTTAAGACGGTAGTTTTCCCCGCGCCACTCGGACCAATGATAACGGCGTATTCATTTTTTTCAATTTCAAAAGTCATCCCATCGTTTGCTACAACTTTTGATTCACCCGATTCATAATATTTATATTCATCTTTTACAGATATGTAGGCTGTCACTTGAATCCCTCTTTTTCTAAAAAATTAAATACTTATAATGTATTATATGAAAAGAATCTGTACTTTTCATTAAGTTCATTTTATAATATGTCTACTATCCAACACTTTTATATTTAATGTTGATTAATTTAGCAAGGAGATGATTAAATGGATCGACGCGTTCGAAAATCAAAAGAAGCGATTAAAAATGCTTTAACTAAACTAATGAACAATAGCAGATTAGAGGAGATTACAGTCAGTCGACTCTGTGAGGAAGCAGACATCAATCGTTCGACTTTCTATCTGCACTATAAAAATATTGATGATCTTATACACAGTATTGAAGCCAACTTAGCTCGTCATATTACCTCAACTATCGATCACTTTGAAACGGATGATTTGATACTGCACCCTGAAAAGCTAACCGACTCGTTTACTCATATCATTCAATCTTTAGAAGCTGATAGCGATTTGGTCTTAACATTAATTAATCATTCTGAAACATCTGGAATAAAGATTATGATTGAGCAAGTTATCGAAAATTTAATTTTAGACCGAATTGCCAATATGGAAGGTTATGCTCCGGAAGATCATTTATG
>DATGUS010000068.1:0-7125 GCA_035301245.1 Alloiococcus sp.
GCTAAATGCTCTCTTCAACCAAATTTCCCGCCTTTCTTATCTATAATACAAATTAAACGTACTTATTTTATTTTAGTCTTTTCATAACACAAATTCAATGAAAATTGTGAAGCGTTAGACACTTTGTTATTCATTTATATCAGTGCAAAAATAACGTGTTTTGAAAAGCTTTGTGTTAATTATACACAAGTTTATAGTATTTTAAAAAAATGCTATTTATTAATGTTTAAACTAATAAATACTATCAATTTTTGTTGATAATCGAACAAAAATTAAATTTATCTTTTATAAATCGTTTACTTCTTTAGCTATCAAATAAAACAAGGAAAAAGTAAATAACAAAATAAAAAGAAGCTTGCATCTAAAAACGATACAAGCTTCTATTTTTTAAACAATTAATGTTTAAATGGATTTGGGATTTTACCCACTAAGTCTTTAGTAATTCTTGTGACACGGGATATTTTTGTTTCTTCAACAACATCTAATGCTTCTAAATCGACATCGTCTTTATTTTTCCTCATACGTTTAGCAAAACGATCTTTCATTAGTTTTTTCAGTTCATTTGGTGTCATCTCAATGCCATCTGCTTCTGCCTTAGACATAATCGCCAACACTTCTATATAAGTAAATGCGAGCGTGCTAGTTACTGTAGCAGCTGTTGTGCCACTAATTAAACCACCGACAATCGTTCCAACACCAGGAATTGCTTTTAGAGCATTTGAAACGATGGAACGTCCTACATAAGTAGCTGAGCCTGTACCTCCTACTGCAGCAATTAAGCTAACAATCGTTGCTTTATCCAAATCAACACCAAAAATCGCCGTAATATGAGCCAGCATAGTAATTTGAAGCGGTACTAATGCTGAGGCATCGGCAAATGGAATCGGTGTGAAGCCAACTCCGAATGTCGTAGCGATATAACCCAGTGTCCAGTGACGAGCCGCTTTAATTTTACGTTTAATATTGGCTTGTTGAACGTTATTAAATGCCTGGTGATAAGTATCAGGCAATACTTCAAATGATTGCTCTACTAGAGTTTCTAATCCAAAACGATCAATAGTTAACTCTTTATTAATCTCATAAGGTTCAGCCATCACACGTTGAATACCGGCTATAGGTAAGTTTAAATCATCGATGTAAGATTCAAATTGTTTTGACTGTTCACCTATCGCTTGTGTTAAAACAATCAAGACAGGAACTTTTTCAGACAGCTTTTTAATCAGTTCAATCTCTGTGTCTTCAATTCGGTTCGATTGCGCATGAATCGCATAATAAACTAAGTTTATAGATTCATCTGTTCCTTTTTGATTTTCAATATATTGGAAAATTTCATCAGTGATTTCTCTTTGAACATCACTAGATAACTCTAAACCTTTTGTATCATATAATATTAATGGAATACCTTCTTTAGAAATACGTCGCAAGTGTTGCGTGACTGGTTTCCCAGTACCTGTTTCGGCTAATTTCTCACGGAATAAATTATTAATTAGTGTACTCTTTCCGACTCCGGTTTTTCCAATCACCACAATATTAACGCGTTTAAATTCATTAACTCGGTCGGCTGATTTTTTCATCAATTCATCCGCTAAGTCTGTTCTTCTTGATAAACGATCTAACACACTTGTAGGAATGTTATTAGGCATTAAAGTTTTAAAAGTATCAGCTGATGATGTTTCTTTTTTCTTAGACATAGAACCACCTCTCTTTGTAAAAAACACCTTGCTTTCTATAAAACAAGATGTTTTTGTCTAACTAACTTACTGTGGTTTCATACTTTCAACGTGCCATTGCCCTTCACCATAAGAGAGGTAAACGACATATTGTTGGCCAGTTGATCGATCTGTAACGGTTGCTTCAACGCGTCCTGGACCGTCATTTCCAATCCAGTTTTCAGTTAAGTTCCCAGCTTCAATACCAGTCACTTGTAATACATTTTCACGTATTTCTAAACGGTCAGATGATCCGTCACTATAGTCTACCGCATGACTTGGATCGTGAGGAGGGTCTTCATTAATAATAGACGTATCCCCTTCTGAAGTTTCTTCTTCCGTGTCTTCTTCTTCCGTGTCTTCTTCATTGTCTTCCTGTAACTTTTCGTCTGTTTGTTCTTCACTATCTGAAGTGCTTTCAGCTGAATCATCAGTCTGTTCTTCAGATTCCGGGTTTTCTTCAGTTTCGTCTGATTGATCGCCATCTGAACTAAATAGTTCGCGTATGGAATCACGGCCTTCTGTCTGAACTAAATCTTCAGACACATTGTCCGTATTATTTCCACTAAAGTTCATAATAAAAATGATAAAAGCGACTAATAGTAAAAATAATAAAGCAATCAAAAGATAAAATATTTTTTCAAAGGTACTATTTGAATTTCTAGAAGACTTGTCTCTATTTGTAAACCATTTTGAGTCTTTTTTACGATTTTTGTTCCGTGCACTTCTCGATTGATTCTCATCGTTCATTGAATTTCTGCCTCCTTATTGTCTCTACTTCTTTATTATATTCTCTCTATAATTTTTGTAAAGGTTTAACAATCAATGGTGTTAAAAATGCTGCAACAAGGGCTTCTGGAATACCACTAGTGACAATAATGGCCATAAGTCCATAAGCAATATTACTCATATCAATATTCATCAAATGCGCTACTTCAGCATTAAAGAATATATAAATAAAAATCATTACAAAAATGGTATTAGTCAGTGATCCGACAAAAGCAGCTATTGATATTCTCAGCTTACTATCAGGGAATTTTTTAGATAACATATAGAAAATAAACCCTGTTGTCAGTCCAATTAAGACTCTTGGTAGAACAGAGATAAATGGATTCACCCATAATAATGGATCAAGCGGCGTTGCTGGCATGGCAAAAGCCCTAAATAAGCGAATAATCCCCCATATAAATCCAGCGAGCATTCCATCCTTTGTCCCCATTAGAATGGTAGTCACAATTACTGTGACGTGAATGATGGTTGGATTTAAAGGTGGAATGGGTAAATTCCCTAACAATGGAACAAAGTTTTGAATTAATAAAATAGCAGTAATAATACCTAATTTGGCCAATCGTTTTGTTTGATTTGTTTCACGTTGTTTAGTCATAGCGTCCTCCATTAAATAGCGCTCTCGTAAATTCGATTTAGGCGCATTAATAATATTGAAAGTTTCTGTTTTTCCTCTTCAGTCCAACCACTCAATAAGTCATCAAAAGCTCTTTTCGATTCTTTTTTATAAGCAGCATAAACTGTTTTTGCCTGTTCGGTTAATTTAAAATATGAATAACGTTTATCGTTACCAGTTTTCTTATCTATGAATCCCTTTTTTACTAAAGAATTCACTTGACGACTGATGGTTGATTTATCTAAATAACTAGCATCCGTAATTGCTTTAAGGGTCATCTCTTCATCTTCTATTATATCAAATAGTACAATACTCGATTCCGTTAATTTATAGTAGTCAAGGAGCATACCATTTAGCTTCCGGTGCATCCGTGTAAAATCATTCATACGGCTCAGTAAAGTGCCTAATTCTACTTTATTACCCATTATTGTACCTCCAAAATTATTATTTGACATATACAACAATATCAGTTTTTATTGAAGTAAGCAATAACATTTATTTAAAAATTATCTTAAAAGGCTTAATTAGATAAAGGACGTCATTTGTTTATTTTTTGATAAACGTTACTTCTAGATTAATGATAATGAATTATTTTATATCAACTGATATAAATGATATAATATAATACCATATTGACGACACCAAAGAAGGAGCTGATTGTAATGAGTTTTGA
The DNA here is from genome assembly GCA_035301245.1 of Alloiococcus sp. Classification (GTDB taxonomy): domain Bacteria; phylum Bacillota; class Bacilli; order Lactobacillales; family Carnobacteriaceae_A; genus Alloiococcus. The sequence goes on from DATGUS010000068.1 coordinate 3,785, forward strand.
TGGATTATTTACTCATTCAATGATTTTAGAATTAAAAGAAAAAATAATGGGCGGTCGCATCTCGAAAGTTTATCAGCCCTATGATAATGAAATCATCATTCGTATACGAGCTAATCGTCAAAACTATGATTTACTATTATCGGCTCATCCACAATATGCCAGAATGCAACTAACAAATATTTCATTCAACAACCCACAAGAGCCGCCCCACTTTTGTATGATTTTAAGAAAATATCTTGAAAACGGCTTTCTACAATCAATCGAACAAATTGGCAATGATCGTATTGTCGAGCTTCATGTTTCTAGTCGAAATGAATTAGGTGATGAACAAGATATCGTATTAGTAGTTGAAATAATGGGGAGACATAGTAACTTAATATTAGTTGACCGTAACAACGACCGCATCATCCACAGTGTTAAACCCATTCCGCCCAGCCAAAACGCTTATCGAACCATCTTACCTGGCGTTTCTTATATTCAAGCCCCAAGACAAGAAGAGAAAACAAATCCTTTTGAGTTCACTCGAGTAAATGAATTAATTGGCGAATCGTTGGATGTCACAACTAAACGGATTCAAACACAGTTAGAAGGTTTTGCAAAACAATCTGCTAAAGAGTTAGCCTACCGATTAATGCATACTGATAATACTAAGTACGATCAAGTTTATCATACTTTTATTCAAGCATGTCATTTAGAAAACCTAAAGCCAACATTATATAAATCTAATGGCAAGGAAAAATTTGCTCCCTTCCCTTATGAAACATTAGATGGCACTATTAAGCAATTTAATACATTAAGTGAGTTGTTAGATCGTTATTATGATCAAAAAGCGGAACGCGACCGAGTGCATCAGTTAGCTAGTGATCTCTATTCGATTGTTAATAATGAATTGACAAAGAATAAGAAAAAACTAGTTAAAATGAACCGTGATTTAGAAGAGACGAAACTCACAGAGTCATATCGCATTCAAGGTGAAGTATTAACGGCTTACCTCCATTTAGTTGAACAAGGAATGACAGAAATCACTCTAACTAATTTCTATGATAATGAAAAGATTACCATCGAACTCGATCCGCAAAAATCACCAGCAGACAATGCTCAATACTATTTTTCACGTTATCAAAAGATGAAAAAAAGAAAAGCGCATTTAACGAAACAAATAAAAATTACTAATATGGAAATAAATTATTTAGAGTCTGTATTGACACAACTAGATGTTGTTTCACTCGATGATATTGAAGAAATCCGTGATGAATTACGTTCTGAGGGCTATATTAAATCCAAATCAAAATCAAAAAAACGATCGAAATCAAAGAAATCAAAACCATATCACTTTAGATCAACCGATGGCGAAGATATTTTAGTTGGACGCAATAATACTCAAAATGATGAATTAACGATGCGTAAAGCCAACCGTACGGATTGGTGGCTTCACACGCAAAATATCCCTGGTTCACACGTCATTATTCGTTCAGATAATCCAAGTGAGCAGACTTTTCTAGAAGCGGCACATATCGCTGCTTACTTTAGTAAATCGCGTGAGTCGGCATCTGTTCCAGTAGATACCGTTCAGGTGAAACATATCAATAAACCAAATGGTGCAAAACCTGGCTTTGTTACGTATGAAGGACAAAATACCTATTTTGTAACACCGACAAAAAGTTTGATTGATAAACTGAAAGTGGACTAATCAATTTTACTCTCCTCTGAGCTTTCGTTATAGCTCTTCATTTGGTAGATCAACCTCGCTTGCATATCCAAATATCAATAAAAAATAACAAAACAAGCCAAGTCCCTTATTTATTTCGGTACTTGGCTTGTTCGTATTGGATGATCACTTTTTACACTTCGCCTGATTCGACAATATCATATACTTTCTTGACACATTCTTCATGGTCATGTTTTCTGGCAGGACATTGATATCTGCCAAAGAATATTAGCCAATGGTGGGCTTGATTCCAAATTTCTTTCGGTAATTTTTCCATCAAGTGCTTTTCAACTTGTGTGATTGAATCATCTTCATCAGCAATGTTAAATTTTTTACTAATACGGTTCACATGGGTATCAACTGCAATAGCCGGTTCACCAAACGCGACACTCATCACGACATTTGCCGTTTTACGCCCGACGCCAGCTAAACTTTGAAGTTCTTGGCGTGTTCGTGGGACTTCACCGTCGAATTTTTCCACAATATCAGTGGCACACTTTTTAATAAATTTTGCTTTGTTGCGGTATAAGCCAATTGTTTTAATTTTTTCTTCAATCTCTTTAACATTGGCATTCATTAACGCTTCAGGTGTGGGATATGCTTCAAATAAACCAGGTGTGACACGGTTCACGCCAACGTCTGTAGTTTGAGCACTTAAGATAACCGCAATCAACAACTGGAATGCATTATCGTGATCTAACTCAGCTTTTGCTTCCGGGAATAGCTTCCCCATTGCTTTAACCACTTTTGTTGCTTCTTCACTTGTTAATAATGTCTTGCTCACGGAATTCTCCTTTTCAATTGATTCATTCGTTACGTTAGTACTATGTCATATATCAAGAAATTATTGATGATATCACTATCCTACTCATCTGAATCTTGTAGCCAGTTAAATAAAGGTACTTCTTGTTTTGGTGCTTTACGACTTTTTTTATCTACCTGATGTTCTCTAGCATCTTGAAATTTCTGTTGTTCTTTCAGCACTTGTTCTTTTGTCGTAATATTTTTACGTTCCCAGTTTAACAAGATACGATCAATATAACGTAAGCTATATACTTGGCTTAAGACGGCTTGTTTAAGGGCCATATGAATTAATTCCGGTGAATAATGGTCATCGTCAATCCAAGCTGACAAGGTTTGAATTTCAATCGGTGACAAGGGACGCCCGAATTCAGCTTCGAACATTTGATACAGTTGCGCTTCTTCTATCCCATTCGATTCTTCAATTGCTTTTTGTTCCTGCTGTTTTAAGAAAATCAAAAGTCGATCATATAAAGGATCTAAACTGTATATATCCTGCGTTTTACCATCTTCGTCTGTTTGCATTTTAATTTCTAGTACATTCTTTTTAATTAACTGGTGAATTTTAGTAAAAGCTTCATCCGATTCGATCTTCATAGCTTGTGCGATATGGTTAGAATCAGGAAAAAGATCGCCCTGATCTAAGTGTGATTTTAAAATCAATAAGGTAACTAAATCTTCTTCATCTAATCCAATATCTTTATAATGACGGAGAATTAAATTGGAAAGTTGCAAACTGCCTGCTTGAATCCATATTTTTAAATAATCTTGCACCTATAACCATCCTCTCTAAGTATCATATGATAAGAAAAGGGACGCTGACAGAAGCCAT
>DATGUS010000069.1:0-15041 GCA_035301245.1 Alloiococcus sp.
CCGAACAAACTAATGATAATGGATTCCATTAAGAATTGAGTTAAAATATGTTTTGTCGTTGCTCCGATTGCTTTACGCGTTCCAATTTCTTTTGTACGTTCTGTAACCGAAACAAGCATAATATTCATGACACCAATACCACCAACCAGTAAGGCAATACCTGCTACCGCAGCGATAAAGTTAATAAATAATCCAAGCACTTGATCTAATTGATCTAAAGCATTTAGGAAGTTCGTTGCGTTATACTTTTCTTCACCAACTTGATTATGACGTAATTCAAGCAATTTTACCACTTGGTTGGATACTGATTCAATTTGATTTGTTTCACTGACACGAATCATTGATTGATCAATTTTACCTTCTTCAGGGAAGTATTTTTCGATTGTCGTCATTGGTGCAGATGCGAAGACAGGCATCCCTTCTTCAGCAAAATCGCCTTGGAGCTCAGAGAACATGCCTTGAACCACACCGACAACGGTTAAGTTAAGTGTACTGTTACGTAATGAAAGTTGAATTGATTCGCCAACAACGTCTGTTTTATTAAATAGAGCTTCAGCGGTATCCGAATCGATAACAATGACGTCAGCAGCCATATCATAATCATTTTGGTTAAAGTATCGTCCATGTAAAACTTCTGAATCCATTTGACCGCTGATATATTGAAGATCAGGCGTACCGAAACTAAGTGCTGCTAAACGACTATCTGAATCCTCAGACGAAATTTGTCCTGTCAATTGTTTTTCGGGTGAGATAAAATCAATCTCATCGATGGAACTTTTTAAAACCTTCAAGTCCTCTTGAGTAATGAGTTCTTGTTCGGTTTCAGCTGCATCCGTTGTTAAACTGATAGTTGTTGCTCCAATATCATTAAATGTATTTGTCATTTTTTGAGTAGCCCCGCTACCAACTGCTAAGATTGCTATTACCGAAGATGTTCCAATAATAATCCCTAGCATTGTTAAGAAGGATCGCATTTTGTTTGCAAAAATAGCATCAATCGCCATTTTTAAGTTTTCGAGTATCATGCATCATCCGCCTCTTCTTTTAGTGATTTCGGTGTAATTTTTTCAGTTTTTTCAATTTTACCGTCCCGAACATGGACAATACGTTTCGTATATTGAGCCATTTCTGGTTCGTGAGTTACCATGATGATTGTTGTTCCTTCATCATTTAACTCTTGGAAAATCCGCATAATCGTTTTCGTCGTCTTAGAGTCCAAATTACCTGTCGGCTCATCAGCCATCAAAACAGAAGGATTATTGACAATCGCTCTAGCAATAGCAACACGTTGCGTTTGACCACCAGATATTTCGTTTGTCTTATGGTAAAGACGATTGCCTAACCCAACACGTTCCAATGCTTCTTTCGCACGTCGTTGACGTTCTTTTTTAGGAACTTTCGCATAGACTAAGGGTAACATGACGTTTTCTAACAAGTTCATTCGTGGCAATAAGTTGAATGACTGGAAGACAAAGCCGATTTCTTTATTACGTATCTTAGCTAATTCTTCATCATCATGATCACTAACATTAATACCATTCAGTGTATACGAACCAGAATCAAATTTATCTAAGAGGCCTAAAATATTCATAATTGTTGATTTACCAGAACCACTGGGACCCATAATAGAGGTGAATTCGCCCTCTTCAACAGTGAGCGATACATTATCAAGTGCTGTAACTACTTCTTCACCCATTTGGTATGTTTTGGTAACATCTTTCATTGTTATCATTATATTCTCTCCTTATGATTCAGAAGATGTGTCTTCTGATTCTGGAGCTACTTTATCTCCATCAGATAGCTTTTCATCCGGTGAAAGAATGACTTCATCACCTTCTGATAAGTCGCCTTCTAGTACTTCAATCACTAAGTTTGATTGGATACCTGTTTTGATTGTTACTTGTTTAGCGACATCATCGTCAACGACAAAGACATATGCCTCACTATCTTCATCAAAGTTCAAAGCTTCGATTGGAATCACTAAAGCATCTTCACTTGAATCCACTTTAATATCAACATCGATATCAAAACCAGGAATTAAGTTTTCAGTATCTTGATCATCATCAAATGTGACTGTTGCAGGTAGTGTTTTGTTACCATTTCCGCCACCAAGCATTGCGTTTGAAGCATCTGATGATTCAAGTGCTGCCTGAGCAATGTTAGACACATGACCATGTAATTCATCTGAATGGTATGTCATCGTTACTTTTTGATCTTGTTTTACATCAGGCGCTTCGTTTTGAGATAAGTCTAGTCCAACTTCTAAATGGTTTAAGCTTTCTACTTTAATCGATGGTTGACCCATTTGAGCATTGGTATCTGGAGCTTCTGACTCAATGTTCAATACCGTTACTGTACCGTTGAAGTCAGCTTTAACTTCGCCTATTTCTGCATATTCAGCTAGCACGTCTCCTTCAGAAACTTCGTCGCCTTCTTCTACTTTGACATCAATCACTAAACCTTGCCCAACGACTTCTTGTTCACTAATCGGTTGGATTACACCTTGAGTTGATACATATTCAGCAATATCTTGTGTTTCAAGTTGTGCTGTACGAACAGTCATTGTTGCGTCTTCTTCACTACCGTTTAGTGCAACAGAATAAATCACAAAGCCTACTGCGGCAATCGTTGCCAGAATACCTAACCATTTTTTCCAATTCATTTAACTTGTCTCCTTTAAGTGATGTGTTATGTTCCATTTTAACAAAAACAGGGTCTCAATATGTGAACAATTAGTGTAAATAAATAAATTAAGTTTTTAAAATACTTCTATTTAGAGGATTATTTCAAATTATAGGTAAAATTTGGTAAAATATAGCAGTATGAAAAGAATTGGAGTGGAGACGAATGAGCGTAGATAACGCAATATTAAAGCAATTAATTCAAGAAATAAATGATCATTCAAGTAAACAAATAAAGTCAGTGTTAGATTTACTGGAAGAGGGGAACACCGTCCCATTTATTGCCCGTTACCGTAAAGATCAAACGGGAGCGTTAGATGAGGTACAGATTAGAGATATCGATGAACGCTATCAGTATTTATCGAATTTAAATGACCGTAAAAAATCAGTGATTGAATCGATCAAAGAACAAGCTCAGTTAACGGATGAATTAAAACAAGAGATTCTAAATGCAGCTCACCTACAAGAAGTAGAAGATTTATACCGACCATATAAGAAAAAACGTCGTACAAAAGCAACGATCGCGAAAGAAAAAGGGTTAGAACCACTAGCAGACTGGTTATTAACCTTCCCTGATGAAGATGTCAATAAAAAGGCTAGCGAATTTATAAACGAAAAGAATAAAGTAGATAGCTCTGAAGATGCTTTAGCAGGTGCTCATGAAATTATTGCTGAATATATTTCTGATCAGTCGATTTATCGTAAACGAGTGCGTGACTTCCTTCGCTACAACGCGGTAGTGACTTCAAAGATAAAAGATGAGTCGAAAGATATGAAGAAAGTTTACGAAGTTTATTATGATTATTCAGAACCATACCGTGAAGTAGCAGACCACCGTGTTTTAGCCTTGAATAGAGGAGAGGCTGAAGGAGTTCTATCAGTTAACATTGAGTCGGATTTAGAGCGTATGCACCGTTACGCTTTTAAACAAGAAATTCCAGAAGATAAAGCTAATGATGCAGTTGAATTTGTTAAAGAAGCAATTATCGATGCTTTTAAACGTTTTATCGAACCTTCTATTGTTAGAGAGTTACGTTCGATTATGACAGAAGAAGCAGAAGAATCAGCGATTGATGTCTTTGGCGAAAACTTAAGGAACTTGCTACTGCAAGCGCCACTTAAAAATAAAGTCATCTTAGGCTTAGATCCGGCATTTAGAACAGGATGTAAGCTAGCAGTGATTGATCAGACGGGGAAAGTACTAGCAATTAAAGTGATTTATCCACACAGCGGGGATAATCAATATAAGAAAGCGAAAAAAGAGTTAACGGCATTACTTAAAGCACACAATGTTGACTATATCGCTATAGGTAACGGAACGGCTAGTCGCGAATCCGAATTATTTGTTGCAGACGTTGTTTCTGATTTATCTGAACCAGTATCCTACGTGATAGTGAATGAAGCGGGAGCATCTGTATACTCAGCCAGTGAAGAAGCAAGACGCGAATTTCCTGATTTACAAGTTGAAGAACGAAGTGCAGTTAGCATTGCGAGACGATTACAAGATCCGCTTGCCGAACTAGTAAAAATTGAACCGAAATCTATTGGTGTCGGTCAGTATCAACATGACGTTTCGCAAAACAAATTAACAAACCAATTAGATTTTGTTGTTGAAACAGCTGTTAACCAAGTAGGGGTGAATGTAAATACCGCTAGCTCTGCTTTATTGGAACATATTTCTGGCTTAACAAAAACCACTGCCCAGAATATTGTGGCATTCAGAGAAGAGCACGGCCAGTTTACCAAGCGTCAAGAGTTAAAAGATGTGAAACGCTTAGGTCCTAAATCTTACGAACAGTCAGTTGGCTTCTTGCGTATTCCGGAAGCGAAAGAACCATTGGATCAAACAGGTATTCACCCTGAATCATATAAAGAAGCAGAAGCAATTCTCAAAAATGTCGGTTTTGGTAAAGAAAATATAGGAACACCAGAATTGAAGCGAAAATTAGGATCTGTTGATAAAAAACAACTCATTGAATCAATTGGTATGGGAGCTGAAACCTATGCTGATATTGTTAAAGCTTTAACTGCGCCTGGTAGAGATATGCGTGAAGATATGTCAGCCCCACTTCTTCGAACTGATGTCTTAGAGATGGAAGACTTAAAAGAAGGTATGCAGCTTGAAGGGACTATCCGTAATGTCGTTGACTTTGGAGCATTTGTTGATATTGGTGTAAAAGAAGACGGTCTTGTTCATATTTCTAAATTAAGTAAAACGTTTGTCAATCATCCTAAAGACGTGGTTGCCGTTGGTGACATTGTGACCGTGTGGATTGAATCAATTGATATCAAAAAAGGGCGAATTGCGTTAACCATGATAGATAAGAGCTAAGGTATGAGAAAAATGTCGATGATTATAGATCCACCAAAGGATAATGAGTCCCTACAAACTTATGTTGAAGATATATCATTAACTTATTTTGGCAAGCCTTTTCGTCACCGGGCTACCTTTAATAATCGACTGAGAACAACGGGTGGCAGGTATCATATCCAGACGCATGATTTAGACTTTAATCCTACGATTGTTAATGAGTTTTCAAAAGAAGTCTTTTTAGGCATAGTGAAACATGAACTGTGTCATTATCATCTGCATCTTGATGGAAAAGGATATCAGCACCGTGATCATGATTTTAAACAATTGTTAAAAAAAGTGGGTGGCAGACGTTATACACCACTGACAGAACAAGCCAAGTTAAACCGACGACAATTAACCTACCAATGTACCGGTTGTGGTATATTGGTTCAACGGCAGAGACGAATAAATACAAAAAAATATGTCTGCCGAAATTGTCACAGTTCATTTCAACTAGTTAATAGTAAATAAAACAATCAAATGAAAAGCGACTCACTCTAAACCAAGGGGATAGGGTGAGTCGCTTTTATCGTTTATACAAAAGAACCCCGACTTAGAAACCATTGATATATCAACGTTCCTAAGCCAGGATTGGATGCGCACAAGAGGATTTGAACCTCCACGGGCACTTGGCCCACTACCCCCTCAAGGTAGCGTGTCTACCGTTCCACCATGTGCGCTAATAGTAACAAAGTTAATATTATCAAATAATGAATCAATCTGTCAATATATAATAGATTTTTCTGAAGTTAAAATAAAAATCTCCGGTCAAAAATTCGCTAATAAAAAGCTTATATGTGTTAAGATGACCATGAGAACAATAAAGAGGGGTGTCTGTTATGACGAATGAATTTGATGTGGTACGCGATCGACGTCATTCTAACTCTGTGAAGTGGGATGGCTTAAAAGCTTTATACGGTGAAGAAGATTTACTTGCGATGTGGGTGGCAGATATGGATTTTGATCCTGCTCCAGCGATTAGAGAACGCTTGACGAATGTTGTAGCGAATCAGGTCTTAGGTTATGCCAAACCTTCTGATCATTTTTATGAAACATATATTAACTGGCAAAAAGAGCAGCACCAGATTGAATTAAATGAAAAAGAAATTTTACTATCTCCAGGTGTAGTAGGATCGATCGGTGTCCTAATTCAATCCTTCACAGAACAAGGTGATGGCGTTTTAATACATGATCCAGCCTATAATGGCTTTACACCAATCATTGAAGATAACAAACGTCAATTGCACCGTTCACCGTTACGTATTGAAGATGGTAAATTTAGAATGGATTATAAAGACATTGAACGTCAAATGAAGCAAAATAATATTAAGCTCTTTTTATTAAGCAACCCCCATAATCCTGGTGGTAGAGTGTGGTCGAGAGAAGAACTTGTTCAGCTTATTGAGTTATGTATGAAGTATGATGTGTTGCTTGTTTCAGATGAAATTCATAGCGATCTAATCTATTCAAACTATAAGATGACCTCAGCTTACACATTAGATGAAAAATATTTTAATCATATTGTTGTCCTTCACTCAGTAACTAAAACATTTAATATCGCTGGGGTGAAAATCTCAACTATTTTAGTTAAAGATAAGGTGTTACGCAAACGTATTAAAGAAGTTCAAAGTTATTCTCAACAAAATACGATTAACTCATTTGGTCTAGTTGCGATGGAAGCAGCGTTTGGTCATAGTCAAGAGTGGCATAAAAAATTACTTATGTATTTAGAAGATAACCGTAACTTTATTATGGATTACTTTGATAAGTACCTACCTGAAGTAGAGTATATGGTTCCAGAGTCCACCTATTTAATGTGGTTTAACGCAGCAACTACAGGATATTCTGGAGCTGAGTTAAACCAACATTTTGTAAAAGAAGGGCGCATTGCATTAGTCAATGGTCTAAAGTATGGTGAAAGCTCACCAACATGGACACGTTTAAATTTTGGAACGAGCCGATCTACTCTTGAAGATGGCCTAAATCGTATTAAAGATGCGTTCGAAAGTGTAAAATAAATGCAAAATTAAACATGAGAAAACCCCTTTGTGCGCGCAAAGGGGTTTTCAAGTAGAAAGGAGATGATTAAAAATATAAAAAGAAAACGAGTAGAAATTAATCACTTTCGTTTCTCTATGATTATAATACCCTTATTTGTAAGCGTTGTCAACGATTATCTTTGTTTTTCTTTTAAATGTGAATTAAATATTTTTTAAATAGGTTTTGATTGAATAAACCGACTAATCATTTTAAAATTATAGTATACAAATATTAAGGAGTGACAAGTAAGGAGTGACAAGTAATGAGTAAAAAGTTTTTACACACCTGTTATCGAGTGAAAGATTTAGAAGCATCATTAAAATTTTATAAGGATGTTTTAGGATTCGAAACGTCAAGAGAGAAGGATTTTCCAGAAGATGAATTTACATTAGTTTATTTGGTAATTCCTGGATCTGACTACGAACTTGAATTAACGTACAACTATGATCAAAAAGAAGACTATGAACTTGGGAATGGCTATGGTCATATTGCGATTGGTGTGGATGACCTTGAAGCAACTCATGCAGAATATTCCAAAACAGATTATGAAGTAGGGGAGTTAAAAACTTTATCAGATAATAGTGATAGTTATTTCTTTATCACTGATCCAGATGGCTATAAGATTGAAGTTATTCAAAACTAATCTAAAATAAACAAAACTTGCTATTTAACTAGATGATACGTATAATTATGTTTATGCGATGAGTCGAGGCGTCTATCTTTTAGATAGACAAATCAAGCAAGGTACAATGCTTAAATGCACAATCACGGGAAGTGAGTATCGGAAGACTAGTGCTGTGAACACTATCTTCTTTATAATCAATGAGTGATTATAAATGCACAAAATAAATGAGCCCAAGCTATGTATAACCATGGCCTGGGCTATTTTTATGCAAAAGAAGCCTGTAAGCTCCTTTTGGTAAAGCTAAATTAAGCAATTTCATCTTCAATAAGCTTCTGACGAATTTCTGTTAATTCGACTTCTCTAGCTTCACGGGGTAAGAAACAACGTATTTCTTCCTCATTATAACCAATTTGTAAACGACGGTCATCCATAATAATTGGACGACGAATCAAACTAGGTTCTTTAATGAATAAATCAAGTAATTCATTCATTGAAAGCTCCTCAAGGTTTATATCTAAATCTTTATAGGCTTGTGAACGGTATGAAATGATTTCATCTGTTCCTTCCTCAGTCAGCATAAGAATTTGCTTAATTTCTTCTCTAGTTAGTGGATCATGATAAATGTTCTTTTCCTCAAAACTGAGTTCTTGATCTTCTAACCATGATTTTGCTTTACGGCAAGATGTACAACTAGGTGAGATAAATAGATTAATCATATTATTCTTCCCTTCTGCAGTGCATAAAATCTTTTCAAAAGATTTTATAATTGCTGTGTCATTTAGATATATTCAAATTGGTATATATTATAATTGTAGTATGTTAACGGGCGAAACTCAATAGTATTTAAAGAAAGTTAACATATTTTTCACTATTTGTATGAAAAATATTAATACTGCTCAATTGTTAGAATATTATTAGATTGATAAATGTCATATGAATATATTTTATTGGTATAGATATAAAAACTGCTATAACAATATTTAATAGTGTCAAAAAAAGTTTATGATCTTACTTAAATTTAATATAATTAGATTAACAAGACTAAAATTATTTAAATAAACATATAAAATGATTTTATCACATAAATTCTAAAAATATTACAGGATAATTATAAATAAAATTTTTTGATTCAAAAGTTAAGATTATTGTAATTTAATAAAAAATGATATTTATAGCTTATTAGTAAAAAAATAAAAGCTTAGCAGGTTAGACTGCTAAGCTTTCAATCTTATCTTAATGCTTTTGGTTTACCTAAGATTTCTTTATAAATCATGGCTTCACGCCACTTGTGTTTATTAGATGAATTTGTGGTTACCATTGGTTTAGTTGGTTCTACAATGTCAGCAGTCATTTCAATGTCTTCAAAATCTATGTCGAAATCTGTGACAGCACCTCTAATAGGTGGATTAGAGGATATTAAAGTTTGTTTTTTTAGATGATGATCATCTAAAAAAACGGCTTCGTTGTCAATAGGTTTAAGCTCTTGTGGTTTTAATTCTCTTGCCTTCATTTGAGAGCTGTTTGAATGTTGATGCTGTTGATGACGGTAATAACCGCTGTTACGCTTTCTCTTTTGAGTAATAGATGACTTTGTAGAAGATTCTAAATCAGCACGATCTATTTCTTCGCTTTTTTCTTCATATTTTTTCGCTTTGGCTTGTGTTGATTGCTGAGTACTAGCTTCTTTGATTACACTAAGTAGCGTATGAGAACCGTTTAAGTCTTCATTTTCATCATTAGTTTTTTGGTATTCATCGTTCATTTCATCGTAAAATGACGTAGCAGATGTCAGTGTATTTTTAAAAGCTTTAATAGCAAAACTGATTCCTATCCCAATAAGAATAATAAAGACTAATATAAGATTGTCTAGCATTCATATCACTCTTCCTCGTTTTGGGAGTTGTTTCCGTGACCAGAGATTGACTCTCTCATCTCCGTATCAGATTTCATATTTTCTAATCGGTAGTAATCCATAACGCCCATTGTGCCATTGCGTAAAGCCTCTGCGATTCCTTGCGGTATAAGGGCTTCAGCTTCAACCACTTTAGCACGTTGTTTTTGAACTTCTGCTCGCATTTCTTGTTCTTCTGCAATCGCCATTGAACGACGTTCTTCAGCTTTCGCTTGTGCAATATTTTTATCAGCATTAGATTGTTCTGTTTGAAGTTTTGCACCAATATTTCGGCCTACGTCTAAATCTGCAATATCAATTGATAGAATTTCAAATGCTGTACCAGAGTCTAGCCCTTTTGCAAGTACGGTTTTAGTAATTGAATCAGGATTCTCTAATACAGTTGTGTGTCTTGAAGCAGAACCGACTGTTGTTACAATCCCTTCACCAACTCGAGCGATGATTGTATCTTCACCAGCCCCCCCAACCAAGCGATCGATGTTAGCACGAACAGTTACTTTTGCTTTGGCAATAATTTCGATACCGTCTTTAGCAACAGCGGAGATGTTTGGCGTGACAATTACCTTAGGTGTCACAGATACTTGAACAGCTTCAAATACATTACGACCAGCGAGGTCAATTGCCGCCGCTTTTTCAAATTCAAGATCAATATCTGCTCTTTGAGATGCAATCAATGCATCGATAACATCATCGACATTCCCCCCGGCTAAGTAGTGAGCTTCTAGTTGGTCGGCACTTAAATCTAGACCGGCCTTTGTGGCTTTAATTAAAGGTTGAATAATGTGATGGGGTGTTACTCGTCTGAAACGCATCCCGATCAATGTACCGATATTAATCTTAACACCAGAGAAGAAAGCAGTAATCCATAAGCCTAGAGGTACAAATCTGAGGAATACACTGACTGCGATAATGATTAAAACTGCAAGAATAATTAAACTAATAATACCTGTTTCCATAAAAATTCTCCTTTATTGTATTGATGGGTTTTTAAATTTTTTTAACTGAAATTTTTGTGCCACTAATTTTCTCAATAACAATGGGTGTCCCCTTTGAAATATGTCCTTGAGTGCTTAATACATCAAAGTGAATATCGTCTTTAATATTAAATGATGCTTTTCCTGATGGTCGAAGTGTTGTTTCAGAAATCCCTTTAGTCCCAACAGAAAGAATAGCCTCGTGTTTTGGCAATTCTTTATGTTTATCATCAGCTGTTGATAGAACAAAACGGTTAATATTCGCTATTGAATAGCCCTGCTTCAATAAATAAAGGACTAAACAAGCTGTAATAACAATAGCAATACTCATGTCTTGGATAGCTTTTCCCAAGTCACCTTGTGTTAAGTAAACCCCCCCAATGATAGAAGCAATACCTAACATGCCGATAAGACCAAATTCTGGTATAAAAATTTCGACTACGATAAGTAAAAGTCCCACAATAAATAATACGATTGGTATCCAACTGTTAAAATCGACAATTTGAAAGTATAAAAATGTACTTACTGCTGAAAGAGAGATGCCTACTTTAGTATATGATGTCATAATGGCAATAACTAATCCCATAAATACAAAAGTAAGAATGAAACCTTCCATCTTGATTCCTCCTATTCTATATTAGCGTATGTTAAGTTTATCATGAATTTTAACGGAATGCTCTACGCCTTAAGGATGAATTCGCTTAAACTCTTATAAAACTCCTTTAGTCCAAACGATAATTTGAAATATTACAATAATGTTCGCTTTTAATGTTGAAATTTTAAAACCCTGTGGTAGTATTAGATTACAGTTTTATTTTCGAGGAGGAGCTTATGAATCAGTTGTTTTCGTTAGATAAGAAAGGTACTTCCGTCCAGACAGAAGTACTATCTGGTTTAATCACATTTTTTTCAATTTCGTATATTTTATTTGTACACCCGATGATGCTTGCAGAAGCTGGAGTACCAATTACATTAAGTTTATTAGCAACTATTTTTATTTCTATTATTGCAAGCTTATCGATGGGATTTTATGCAAACTCACCGCTTGTCATGTCACCTGGATTAGGAATGACTGCTTACTTTGCATACACGTTAGTAGGAAGTTTGGGATTCTCTTGGCAACAAGCCTTAGCGATCGTAATTATTTCAAGTTTGATTTTTGTTGCTTTAACATTTACGGGGGTAATTGAGCAATTTAGTTTAGCTATTCCTGTAGAAATTAAGAAATCAATCACCATTGGTATTGGTTTATTTCTACTAAAAATTGGTCTTCAAAATACAGGCTTCTTAGTAAATAACCAATTCAATTGGACTTGGATCGGTTTTTTCGGATTATTGATTGTTTTTATATTAACACGGTTAAATATCAAAGGAAATTTTTTAATCGCCATTGCCCTTATTACAGTTGTATTTTGGGTATTTACTGATGGTAAAGATGTTTCATCAACTAGTGCCTTATCGCAAGTTGGTGATTATGTTGGTTTGATTGATATTGACTTTTCCAATCTGATTAATATCGAAGGAATTACTGCTGTTTTCTCATTGGTAATGCTTTTAATTTTCCAAGCATTAGGCATTGTTGAAGCATTCATCACTGACCGTGAAGAAGCGAAGAAGAGTTATCAAGTTGTATCGATTATGAGTGTCTTATCTGGTGTATTAGGAACAAGTCCAGCTATTACTGTTTCTGAAAATGCGGCGGGGAACAAAGAAGGAGCACGTTCAGGATTATCAACCGTAGTAGCTGGCCTAGCTTTTGTACTAGCCTTATTCGCTACCCCGTTATTTGGATATATTCCATCAGTTGCAGTAGGACCGGTTATTGTCTTTACAGGAATTTCAATGGGTAAATTAGTAAAAACGATTGAGGTGCCTCACTGGTCACTTTGGATACCAGCAATCACCATTATGATTAGTATTCCACTAACAGGTAGTATCGTCTCAGGTATGGCATATGGTTTTATCGTCTTTCCAGTCGTGGCTTTACTATTTGGACATAAAGATCGTATTAACAATACAATCTACATTATCAGTGGATTATTCCTAATCTTACTCATTATCGAAGCACTAATGTAAAACAACTTAAAAAAGCTACGTACTGCTAATAAAGCAGTACGTAGCTTTTTAGGTGTCTAATGATTAACGAAGTGAATATGCAAAATACCTTATATTTTTTTAAATATACATATTAATTGATTCCAATCATATAACGCATCCATTTTTAATAAGTCCATTTATTTTGCAGTAACTGACTATGCAAGGTGGGAGCTCAACGTAATTGTGAAAAATAATATTAAGAAAAAATGCATGGATTAAAAACAAGAGCCATGCATTCATAAGTATTTATCCAAATAAACCAAAATATAAAATAACAATGACACCTAGAACAATCCGGTACCAACCAAAAGCGGTGAAGTCGTTTTTACGAATATAAGACATTAAGAATTTAATCGCTACTATTGAAACAATAAATGAAATAACACATCCTACAAGTAAGATGACTAACTCAGCTGAAGTAAATGAAAAACCAAAACCAATTAGTTTTAAGAAACTTGCACCAAACATTACTGGAATTGATAAGAAAAACGAGAATTTCGCTGCGATCGGTCTAGCCGTGCCAATTAATAGTGCACCGACAATAGTTGCTCCAGAACGAGATGTACCAGGGATTAAAGCTAACACTTGAAAACAGCCAATAATGAACGCAGTTTTATATGTTAACTCTTGCCAAGTATTAATCGGGAACTGACGATTCTTGTTATGCCTTTCAATGACAATAAAGGCAATCCCGTAAACAATCAGCATAATAGCAACTGTTAACCAGTTATAAAATAAATCATTAATGATATCTTCAAACAACAGTCCGATCACTCCAGCTGGAATGACGCCAACAATTACTTTAAACCAAATGTTCCAAGTCTCTTTCTGTTCTAGGTTAGATTTTTTTGGATCAATAGGGTTTAGTTCATTAAAATAAAGCACAATAACGGCTAAGATAGATGCCAACTGAATAACTACTAAAAACATTTCTTTAAATTCAGGCGTGACATTTAAGGCGATCAGTTCATCGACTAAAATCATATGTCCCGTACTACTAATAGGTAACCACTCTGAGATTCCTTGAACGATACCTAAAATAATGGTTTTAATCACTTCTATTAACATAATAATCTCCAATCTATATATTCAACTGTTATATTCTATCAAATTAAAGCGATGACTACAAGATAAGTTTCTTTAGTTTTTACTAAATTAGTCGGAGTTATCCATAATAATATTAAAACAAACAAAATTATGTTATCATGAATACGTAGAGTTAAAAGAACATTGAAAAGGATGATAATGATGGGAATTTTTGATTTCTTAAAAGGCAATAAAAAAGACCAAGATAAGCAAACACAGGAAACATCTACAACTGATAATAAAGTTGGAATCTATAACCCTGTAAAAGGTGAAGTTGTTGACATTGAACAAGTAGATGACCCTGTTTTCTCACAAAAAATGATGGGTGACGGCTTTGGTGTTCGTCCAGCAAATGGCGATATCTATGCACCAGGCCATGGTAAAGTAGTATCAGTATTCCCAACGCAGCACGCTGTTGGTTTAGAATTAGACAACGGTGTTGAAGTTTTAGTTCACATTGGTATTGATACAGTAGAATTAGATGGTGGTCCTTTCGATACAGTTGTTAAAGAAGGCGACACGGTAACACCTGAGACTAAAATCTCAACTGTTGATTTAGATGCTTTAGAAAAAGCAGGGAAACTTGATACAGTAATCGTAGTATTCACAAATATGGACAATGTTGATCAATTCTCAATTGACAAAAAAGGTGAAGCTGATCCAAGTGTAGAAATTGGATCAATCGTCAGCAAATAATAAAATTAAACGACTGACCTCTTAGAGTCATTCAAAGACTCTAGGAGGTTTTTACACATAAAAAACCTCCAAAATCGAAATGAGTTTGGAGGTTTCATTATATAATATTAATCTAATTTATTGGATAAACTCAATACAGACAACTTCAGGAGCTTCGACATCTTTTTGAAGTAAGGTTAGTTTACCTGTTGCTTTATTTCGTTCAAAAAGTGTTAACTTATTTTCATGCTGGTGTCCTGCAATAACGAATTGCTCATCTGGCGTTAAGTTAAAGTCCCTTGGGGTTTTACCTTCTGTTTTAATCCAATCGATTGCTCTAATTGAATAATCATCGTTTATTTGATAGGTAACGATCGAATCATGTCCACGATTTGATGCATATAAATATTTACCATCTTTTGATATACGAATGGCAGCACCACTATTTTCACCAGAAAAATCATCTGGCAAAGTAGATACCGTATCAATAACCTTGAATACACCGTCTTTATATTTCAATACTTTCACTTCACAACTCAACTCGCCAAATAAATAAGCATGTGTACCATCTGGATGGAAGACTAAGTGACGTGGACCA
>DATGUS010000070.1:0-5495 GCA_035301245.1 Alloiococcus sp.
ACAATTACATTGACCAGGCGTACACTGACATGGCACTGACTCTGGTGCATTTTTTTTCTTTTCTTTAATGATTTCTGAAAGGGCTTCTAAGTCAGCTTGACTCATCTCATGTTCTTTTACAAAATGATTTAGTACACTTCCTACCTTTTTGTTGCAAATTTGATTAAGTAAGTGTTCTGCGGATTCAATAAAAGCTTCTTGTTCAGACACTTGAGGAATATAGGTATATTCTCTAGAATGTTTTTCCGCTTTTAAAAACTCTTTTTGGGTTAATCGGCGAACTAACGTTTTAATTGTTGACATTTTCCAGCCCATCTTATCACCCAAAACGTCAAATATTTCATTATTTGTTGCTTGGTTTTTACTCCATACAACTCGCATGACTTCCCATTCTGATTGCGTGATTGCTTGTCTCATTATGCTCATCCCCTCATTTAAAAGCTTATAATTCAAATTTTAAACAGTTACATTTGTAAACATTTGGTTTGAAATAAAAGCGAAAATTATCGTGACACTTCGCTTACTAATCTTAGTTTAGCTCTTTTGTTTACATTTGTAAACAAAGATTCCAAAGTATATTTCAAAAATATAAAAATCTCTACGACACTATATCAATGTGTCGTAGAGATTTTTTCAATATTATATTTCAATTTAATGTTCTGAGTCTAATAGACCTCTCACCCAACTCATTCGATTATATAAAACACGCCAAACTAATTGAGCGAGGATAAAGTCAACCATACTATGGATAAATGTCCCCACACCAACCAGTAGGAAGACCGCGTAGAAAAAGCCATCTTGATAATTCGCTCCAGGAACTGCTCCGAAAAAGAACAGTGAAACAACAAGAACTTCAGCTACAGCATGAATCAATGCTAATAATGCAGAAAATGTTTGACTCTTTAAAGGTGATTCTAAAATATCTTTGTGTCTTCCTTTAATAAGAATGCTCCCCACATATGCGAACACCACGTGACTTAACGCACGCATGGTAATAACAATGGGGAACCCGGCAATTAAAAAACCGAAAGCAGTAAAGAGTGACACGACTACAGCGATTTTAGGTGATAAAAATATCGCGATAAAAATTGGTAAGTGACTCGCTAAAGTGAATGATGCTGGTTCAATCATAATCTTAACCGGCATAATCATAGGAATTAAGATCCCAATGGCGACCAATAAGGCACTAATTGTTAATCTAATTGTACTTGTTTTATTTCTCAATGGATTTCCTCCGAATTATATATACTCTTCTTTTATTTTACCTTATTGATCCAAAAATTGCTTAACTAACCCATCATCGCCGATATAGTCTTCTTTCACACCATGACGAAGAATGAAACGATCTGACCCTTTAGCTGCAAGGACAATCACTTGATTATCCTCTGGTTTTAAATCATTTAAGATCGAACGAATCGCCTCTTCACGACTATCATTAAACAATACTTGAATAGGACCATCTATATATTTAGCAATTTCTTCTGAAATATTTCTGACAACTTCACGGTTCGGATCATCTTCCGTTAAAATAACTCGGCCCTGATAGGCTGATAAAATTTCTCCCATGTCTTTACGTCTGGATAATCCTTTATTACCTGGCGCGCCTAGAACAATCGTTAAATCATGATCTGGGTGTTCGGCAACAACATAATCAAATAACGTCTTCAAGCTGATATAGTTATGCGCAAAATCAATATAAATCTCATTCGTACCATAAGTGAAGTGTTCCATTCGTCCAGGTACACTAGTCTGTGCAATCCCTTTTTGAATCGAAGCCTGATCCACACCTAACGTACTCGCGGCAATTGCTGCGCAAAGCGCATTCTCCTTATTAAAATCACCAAGCATATTAATTTTATACTCGCCATTAAGCTGAAGAGGGTCTGCATCTTCTGAAGTGATCTGGAACTGTCTACGGTCATCATCGCTTTTTTTGTAAGTATAGTCGTTTATGTCGGTATCTGGACCATATAAAATAGACTTGTAGCTTGCTGTATCAGATAATTCTTTTAAGTAATCCAGATGATCTAATGAAGAATGGAGCACAGATACTTTAGAATTAAGCATTAAACGACTCTTACAATAAAAATAATCTTCCGCATTCGGGTGTTCATTTGGCCCAATATGATCCGGTGAAATATTTAAAAACGCGCCAACATCAAATGTCATCCCGTATACTCGTTTCATCTTGTATGCCTGACTAGATACTTCCATCGCTAGATATTCCATACCATTATCATGCGCTTGAGCAATCATTTGAAAAAGATCCATCGCTTCTGGCGTTGTTAGTGATGAACGAACAGCGTTTTTGCCATCTAAGATAATTTCAATGGTTGAAATTACAGCTGTCTTCTCTGGTTTATAAGTATCTAAAATATTTTTAAGTAAATAGGTCGTCGTCGTTTTCCCTTTTGTACCAGTAATCCCGATCACTTTGATTTTTTCATCTGGACGACCATAGAACTCGCGCGCAATTAACGCCATCACTTCACGGATATCATTGACGATAAAACCCGTTGCGTCAACATCTTCATAGTAGTTTTCTGAAATGTAAAACTGAACACCCTGATTGACTGCTTCTTTCAAATAATCTACTTTGAACGTTTCACCTTTACAGATGAACAATGAACCATGAGATACTTCCTTCGAATTATATGTAATGGCATCGAATGTTTTGTTAAGTAATTTTTTATCTTTTACTTCATAATACCACTTGTCGCTGTGAACCGTTTCGCGTAACTGATTTGAGTTGATTAAGATGGACTGTACGTCTTCAAAAGATAACCTATACATTCTCCACATCTCCTATCTAAATTTTCCTATAATTTTGAGTCGGGCATTATAGAGTAATTGGTTCATATTTGATATAATATAATATACTACTCAGAACCACTATCACTCTAAATTTGTGTAATATCTATCAATCAGATTTTATTCTACAATATTGGTTTAAGTCTGTAAATACTTACACCCTAATGCTTTATGAAGGAGATCATTATGACAACTGCTTTGAAAAAAACTTTTTTACCTATTATTATTGGCACTGACTTAAATGCGTATACAATGGCCTCTTCATTTTATGATCGTTATGGCATAAAACCTGTCCTAGTGGGCAAACTTCGCATGTTCTTTACGATGGATAGTTCAATCATCGAAACCATTCACTATGACAAACAACTAACAGATCCTGAACGATTTAAAGAGACACTGAAGATCGTTGCTGAACATTACGGCAAACTTTATGAAAACCTTATACTTATTGGGACAAATGACATCTACTTAAATATGATGATCGATAACCGTGATTTCTTAGCACAGTACTACAAATTTAATATTCCAACAGCAGAATTAAGAGATACATTATTTTATAAAAAATCATTCTACGAATATTGCGAAAAGAATGGGATCGATACACCAAACACCCTGTTTTATGACTGCAGCAATCCTACTGAAGTAAACGTAGATTTCCAATTCCCAGTCGTTGTTAAACCAAGTGATGTTGTGGCTTATCAGATGGCCGGACTACACGCTGTTAACAAATTACACTTTGTTGATAATCAAGAAAAACTAAACGCAGTCGTTAAAGAAATCGTTGATGGGGGATACAAATCTGATCTAATTATTCAAGAATATATCCCGGGAGACGACTCTTATATGTGGGACTCTGTCTACTACGGTAACAAACATGGTGAAGCACAGCTCATCACCTTAGCACAAGTGATCCTTCAAGAACGTAAATCACATTTAGTTGGGGCTTATACCGCTTTAATGACTCGTTACAACGAAGAGTTAATGCAGAAGCTTGTTACCTTCTTGGAAGAAGCAAACTACACCGGATTTGCAAACTTTGATATTAAATACGATTACCGTGATGACAAGTTTAAAGTTTTTGAAGTAAACATCCGCCAAGGACGTTCAAGCTCATATATCTGCTTCAACCACCATCACTTAGCTGAATACTTGGTCGATGATTTAGTTTATGATAAACCTAAAAAATTAACATTCTTTAATAAGCCCTTCTTATACTCTGTCGTCCCAAATACAGTCTTAAAATGGGCAGTGAAAGATCCAGCATTAAAAGCTGACATTAAAGCACTCATTCGCCAGCAACGTTATGGCAATCCACTTCATTCAAGTCATGACGGCTATAACAAACACTGGTTACAAATGAAAAAACGTGAATTTGAATACGCCAAACAATATAGATAATTAAAACAACATAACCCAGTCTGTTCAACTAATGAAGAACGGACTGGGTCTTTGTTATGTATGACATTTTTTATTCCATACTAGACGAAAGATTGCTAAATAAAAAGAGACCACTTCCTTTGAAGCTAAGCTACCAAAGAAATGATCTCATACTAAGCAATGAAACTAACTATTATTCTTCACCAATAAGATTTGACGAAGAACCATCATTTTCCACCACGTTTTCCACCACGTTATGTGACAAAAAAGAATTCAGATTACTAGGTCTGAATTCTTTTTGTTAATTCTTATTATTTTTTGAACTTTTTAATGCCTAATCCTGAAAGAACTGATGTCATTCCGATTAAACCTAACGCCCAGCTAGCTGTGGCTGTATCTGGTAATCGTTGACCAGCTTTTGCTTCAACTTCCTTATCACGAACATTATCTAATTCTTGTGCTGCAGCAACTAATGCATCAACTTTATCTTGACTATCTGTTGATTCAATGGCTTCAATCACTTGTTTTCTTTCTTCTCTAGAAAGGTTTGTTAAGCCTGTTACTGTTTGAATAGCTTCGTCTCTGTTTACTGAAGCTTTTGCTTCAGTTTGAGTAGGTTGTGGAGCTGGTTTTTGAACTGGTGCTTGTTCTTGTTCTGATTTAGCAACTCCTACTAAAACAACCTCATTCACAGGTTCAGTCACTACTTCAAACAATTCACCATCTTCATCGAAGTAAGCGACGCCCTCTTCACCTTTCGTGATGACTTGGCGTTTGCCAGCTTCTAATTCATCAGTCTCTACTTCTTCCGTTTCGAAAGGAAGTGTTGAAAGAACTGCTGGATATTCAATGATTTGTGTCACTGGTTCAGATTGATCGTCTGACTCAATAATATTGCCGTCTTCATCTTCATAGTGAATACCGTCTTTACCTTCAACAACAACACGTTCTTCGTCTAAGTCGATAACAGCTCTACGTTCTGTTTCAAATGGTGTTAAAACTTCTAAAGCTGGATATTCAATCACTTCATTAATTGGTGCAACATCTTCGTCAGAACCTAGTGCATTACCGTCTTCGTCTTGGTATTCGACACCTTCAACACCTTCAACAGCAATACGCGGTTCTTTTAAACCAACGACTGCAACACGTTCTGTTTCAAATGGAACAGCTGCTGCAACTGCTGGGTAGTGAACAACCGGTGCTACTGGATCAACGTTCTCTGAGACATCTAAAGGATTACCCTGTTCATCATAGTAAGTTAGACCTTCAGCACCTTCTTCTACGGTAACTTCTTTATCTAAACCAAC
>DATGUS010000071.1:0-2033 GCA_035301245.1 Alloiococcus sp.
CAAAAACGCCTCGAAAATTCTGGCTTTACAATAGTATTGTCGCTCTTATCTTTTTTCTTATTGCGCCACACAATTTTTTTCAAGCAATTTTATTCCCATTTGTTGTCATCACAGTTCGCTACATCACTTTGAATTATTTAACAAATGTCAACGTTAAATACTTGGGGTTTTATCCCTTCAAGAAAGATATAAAATGGTTCTTAATTACTTTGGCAATTAGTTTTGTGCTTTATCAAACATCGTTTACCATTATGATTTTAGGTGGATTACTCATTTTATGGCAGGATGGTTATTTTGATCATTTAAAGATTAAGAAATAACTTAAAAAGGGGTTAGCACTGATGAACTAGCCTTTTTTTAACTCTTATTGTATAATGATGAAAACTAGGCCGATAGTAATTTTCATCATTATCAAACTTAATTAAAACAACTCATCCAACAAGATATAATATTTAACCTTATCCCAATCAGGCTCTATCCCTATTTTTTGGAAGAACAACTTCCCGTAATTTTCAACTTCGTATTCAGTATAAGTCCGTAGTACACCGAATTTACCACGAAGATTATCCATTAAACTTCGGTAACATAAAGCAATATCTTGGTAGATATCTGATACACCACTTTGCCCAAGGTCAATAAAGCCTGTTAAGTAGGAACCACTAGCAATTAGATTAGGTAAACTAAAATCTCCATGAGACAATACTAATTTCTCTTCTTCAGGACGATTATTATCCAACCAATCCCATAATGCCTCTGGGCTATTGAATCCATCTTCACCAAACGTTCCTTCCTCAGCATCATTCACATCAACCAAGTTCTTTTCTACACGCTCTTTTGCTGCTGCTAACTTGTCTTCTAACAATTGTGAACTGGGGCAATGTTTTATATCCACATTCCAAAGTAACTTAAGACTATCAGCTAACAACTCAATTAAATCCTCAGTCGATCGTCTGACAATGACTTCATAAGACGGATCTCCTTTTAATTTCTCCATTAATAAGTAGTTTATTCCTTCGACTTGAATATTTTCTAAAATTTCAGGTACTGGTAGATGATAATTATTCCACCAATTAAGCATTAGCACTTCGTTTTTAACTTCATCAGAAGATGATTCTATCTTAAGAACGCAATCATCTAAAATCATTTTCTTTGCCTTCGATTTACCTATCAAATCAATTTGAAAATTCTGGTTATCAATATATTTTCGGATTTCTTTGGGTATTACTAGATTCATCTCATCACTCCTCAATTCTATTCAATACTCTATTATATACATGTAATAGGAAAGCGATATCATTTTGTATTACTCTTGATTTTACACCATGAAAGTCATTTTGCAAATGGATTCGAATCTTTCATTACTTTTTTATAAAAAAATTGTTCATTATTCTTTCCTTCGCAAGTGTTTTTAATTGTATTTTTTGCACTATAAACGTAATCTTAAGGAACAATATGATAAAAGGAGACAATACTATGGCAAAGATACTCATAACTGGAGCAACAGGTACCATTGGTGTCGAATTAGCAAAACATCTTATTAATAAACACGAATTAACACTTGTTGGCCGCGATTTTTCAGATGTTCCTGAAGCCATTAAAAATCAGGCAACTATTGAGAAGCGTGATTTACTAGACCCTGAACATTGGAAAGGTTTATTGGATGGGATAGAATATGTCATTCAATTGGCTGGTGAAGCTGATCAAGAGGCTGATTTTTATGACAGTTTATTAGATTTAAACTACAAAATCCCACATAACTTATATAATGAAGCGACTAAAGCGAAAGACTTGAAGCGCATCATTGTCGCTAGTTCTATCCATATCGTTGATGGTTATCCAAACGGGGTTGAAGTCAAGACCACGGATCCAATCCGTCCTGCTAACTTATATGGCGTATCTAAAGCGTATTTAGAAGGTTTAGCTGCTTACCATGCTTATTCAAATGGCATTGAATCCATTGCGGTCCGGATTGCTGATTATAAAGCGAGCGACGAAGAATTAGATGAAGAAGTTGATGAGTACGGCATGGCGAT
>DATGUS010000072.1:0-142098 GCA_035301245.1 Alloiococcus sp.
TAAAAATACAGCCCAAAAAATGATTGAATTCTTAAAAAACAGTCAAAACCCAGAAACAGCTAAAGAACTTGAACTTAGACCTGGGGTAGGTATTGCTGCACCGCAATTGGATATTTCTAAACGTTATCTTGCTGTGCACATTCCAGAAGGTAATAGAGATGGTAGTGATTTTTCTAAAGTTTTATTTAATCCTACAATTATTAGTCACTCTGTTGGTCAATCTGCACTTGCAGATGGTGAGGGTTGTTTATCTGTAGACCGTGTTGTAAGTGGCATTGTCCCTAGACATGATCGCATTAAAGTTCGTTACTATGATGAAGATGGTAATCAACACGAAGAACGTTTAAGAAATTATCCTTCAATTGTCGTTCAACATGAAATTGATCATCTCAATGGTGTCATGTTCTACGATCGTATTGATAAAGATAATCCACTAGCCCTACCAGATGGTATTAAGTTATTGGGCGGAGAGGAATAATCAATTGATACTTTTTTAATATATTTAATCGGTTCTCATATAGTTTAGAACCGATTTTTTATACCTCTATTGATTTAATTGCCATTTAATAAAAAGAAGATAATTAATTGACACAATTGTCATATCAATATTTAAAGAATAGTTTTATACTTTTCTATTTTTATTTTCTATTCTCTGTTCTTTTTTATGGACAACCTTATTCAAATCGAAAACTCACTATTCTAAAACTATTTATTACAGTTTAACGTCTGATTTTGATCGCATCACTTTTAGCTATTCTACTTATACTTGGGTATCATTCATAGACCTGATTTTAATAAAACCTGTACTCTTCATCAGTCCAAGTTCTTTTGTATAAACTTTTTAATCCTAACTGCTGATTTAACTACTTATGACTTTTATTCCAACATGCTTGAGACCTTTACTTGTATACTTGCTGGGCTACTTATGATAAACTAGGATTATCTGTTGATTATTTCAACACAACTGATCTGAAACAAACTATAAGGAGATTTTATTAGAAATGAAATTAAATATTAATAATAATGAAGTTGCCATATTTGGTATTGGTGGCTTAGGTGAAATTGGGAAGAATACATATGGTATTCAATTTCAAGACGAAATTATCTTAATTGATGCAGGAATTAAGTTTCCTGAAGATGATTTACTTGGTATTGATTATGTCATTCCTGATTATACGTATTTAGTCGAAAACCAAGATAAGATTAAAGGGTTATTTATTACCCACTCACACGAAGATCATGTCGGCGGTATTCCTTACCTATTAAAAGAAATCGACACTCCGATTTATGCTGGAAAATTAACTAGTGCCATGATTCGTAAAAAATTAAGTGAACACAAACTATTACGTTCTACTGAATTAATAGAGATTAGTGAAGATTCAGTGATTAAGTTTGCAAAAACTTCAGTAACATTTTTTAGAACGAACCACAGTGTTCCAGAGTCATATGGAATTGTTGTAAAAACTCCGAACGGTAATATTGTTCAAACCGGTGATTTTAAATTTGACTTCACTCCTGTAGGAGAGCCAGCAAACTTACACAAAATGGCAAAAATTGGTGAAGAAGGTGTCTTAGCTCTACTTTCAGATAGTACAAACGCAGAGATTCCCGGCTTTACTCAGTCAGAAAAAGTAGTTGGTGAATCAATTTACCGCTTACTTCACAATATTAATGGACGTATTATTTTTGCATCCTTTGCATCCAACGTCTCTCGTCTCCAACAAGTCGTAGAAGCTGCGAATGCAACTGGACGTAAGATTTCAGTATTCGGTCGTAGTATGAATAATTCGATAGATGTTGCACAAGAGTTAGGGATAATCGATAAAAATAGTGACACCTTTGTAAATGCAAATGAACTGAATAACTTAGAACCAAATGAAACTTTAATCTTATGTACTGGTTCTCAAGGTGAACCAATGGCGGCATTAAGTCGTATTGCTAACGGCACGCATCGTCAGATTTCTATTCAACCTGGTGATACAGTTATTTTTTCAAGCTCACCAATTCCTGGTAATACAACTTCAGTAAACCGAGTAATTAATCAATTGCTTGAAGCCGGTGCTGAAGTTATTCACGGTAAAGTTAACAATATCCACACATCAGGTCATGGTGGGCAAGAAGAACAAAAGTTAATGCTTAGTCTAATGAAGCCAAAATTTTTCGTGCCCATTCATGGTGAACACCGTATGCAAAAGATTCACGCTCAGTTAGCTGTTCAAACTGGTGTACCAGAAGAAAATTGTTTTATTTTAGATAATGGTGATGTATTAGCTATGACAGCTGAATCAGCTCGTAAAGCTGGCCATATACCTGCTGGTAACATCTATATTGATGGAAGTGGTATTGGTGATATCGGTAGTATAGTGTTACGAGACCGTAAGATATTATCAGATAACGGTTTAGTTGTGGTTGTGGCAACAATTGATACAGAGAAACGCGAAGTCATTGCTGGTCCTGATATTATTTCTCGCGGATTTATCTATATGCGTGAATCTGAAGATTTAATCCAAGAAGCTCAGCGTGTGGCTTATCGCAGTATCCAAAATTCATTTAGCTTTAAACAACTGAATGAATACAAATTACGTAATAACTTAATTGAAGATGTCAAAGAATATCTATTCGAACAAACTGAAAGACGACCTATTATTTTACCAGTTGTTCTAACATCTAACTAAACTATAAAACGACCCCGCTCTATCACACAGAGCGGGGTCATTTTATAGTCATGATTTAATGTTTTGATAAAAAACTTTAAGCTATTTAGTCTTTCAAATCTGAATAGTAAATATTTCACTTACTCGAATTAAAAACCAAGTATTCATTTTCGTTAACATTCGGTTTCTGAATTTAAACTATTTTATTCAACAAGTTCGTTTTTAAAAGCATAAATAGCCGCTTGAGTTCGGTCTGACACATCTAATTTAGATAAGATGTTAGAGACATGTGTTTTAACTGTTTTTAAAGTGATATAACAAGCGTCCGCAATTTCTTGATTACTGTATCCTTCTGCTATGTAAGTTAGTATCTCAAGCTCTCGGCTTGTTAAATCATCGTGAAGATGACTAACAGGTTGTGCTGTTTCACGATCAATGACTTTTTGGGTCACTTTTTCTTCAAAAACATTTTCCCCTTTATGAATTGAGCGAATGGCATTTGCAATTTCAGCTGCCGATGATGTTTTAAGTAAGTAACCTGAAGCACCTGACTTCATAGCTGGGAATACTTTCTCATCATCAATAAAGCTAGTTACAATTATAATCTTTGCTTCTGGCCATTTTGCTAAAATAGCCTTAGTTGCTTCGATTCCGTCCATACCGTCCATGACTAAATCCATCAAGATAATATCTGGTTTTTCTTTTAAAGCTAGCTCAACGCCTTCTTTTCCATTATCTGCTTCACCGACAACTTCCATATCTTTTTGTACTGAAAAATAAGATGACAGACCTAGTCTAACCATCTGATGATCATCTACTAGTATTACTCTAATCACTGTTTTCCTCCAAATCAACTGGTACAGAAATATCTACACTGGTTCCTTGATTTGGGAATGAAACAATTTTGACGTTCCCACCAAGACCAGAAATTCTTTCTTTCATATTCGGTAATCCATAACTACCCGTATGTTCTTTATTCATATCAAAACCAATGCCATCATCTATTACTCTTAATTGTACACGTTGATCGACTTTTTTTAAGTATACTTCCAACTCAGAAGCCTTTGAATGTCTAAGTACATTAGATAGTAGTTCTTGAACAATTCGAAACAGATTATCTTCAGTACTTGTTGGAAGTTTGACATCATCGATATTATATCTGATAGACATCTGAATTTTAGTCGATAACTCAACTAATAATTGTTCAATCCCCTCTTTTAATGTCTTCGTATTTAATTTTACCGGACGTAAATGTAAAAGCAAAGCACGCATTTCAGATTGGGATTCTCCGATAATTTTCTCAACATTATGCAATTGTTTAGATATCATCGGGTGGGTTTCACTGATGATGTTTTGTTCATTGACTGCTGATAGAATCATCGCACTAGCAAATAATTGCTGACTAACGGAATCATGGAGCTCTCGGGCAATTCTTCTTCGTTCTCCGTCCAGTATTTCTTCCCTAGTTTCTGAACTCACAGAGTTCTGTTCTTCTTTAGCAAGAACGACCTCTTTAGACATACTTGTGAGCTTCAATTGTAATATACGAATTAGGTGATCTATTTTGGGACTTATTTGAAGCTTATCTCTACGAAGAATTCGTTTCATTAACTTAGAATTATATACACCATCGTTAAGATCTCTCAATGCATTTTCAATCTTCTTATAATGGTAATACTGAACAATTCTAATAATAGTATAAAATATAAAAGTAACGATAAACGTAAAGATGGCCATAATAATTATTAAAGGCAAGGTAAATGACTCATAAAGGAATAAAACTTCAAATAAAGAGTCATTCGTGTAATAGTTAAAAATAAATCCGATAGCAGCTATTAGTAAGGAAAATAAAATAAAAAAGCAAAGTAAAAAGTTGCGAACATGATGATTCATAAGAACACCACCTCGATGTCCCCTAACAAAACACTAGCAACAATTTTCAATTGACGTGATGAAGTGTCATAACGATCAGATCTATAAGTAATCACTTCATTATTTAATACTAATTCATCTTCACCAATCTGTACTCTACCTAAAAGTACACTGAGGTTAAGTGACACGGCAACTTCTTCAGGAACTAATATTTTAATATTACCGAAACCTTTACGAATTAAAATTAAATTCTGTTCTTTCGGGATAATGGTGTTTCCTAAATCGATTAATGTATCTCCGGCAAATTTGGTATAGTTAATATCTTCCCACTGGTAAATATTGTTCTCATCAGTTTCTCTACCAAACCATTGATTTTTAGTTCTTTTTGCAGGGCGTTCTAGCTGTTTATCAAAGCGGATTGAAAAATATTCACTTTTGACTCTAGTGAAATCCGATTCAAATAACGCTACCTTTAATGATCTGAAAAGTGATTGATTTTGACTGAATAATATGACAATAATTAACGAAACAAATACCCAGGCTGAAACAGTTGACAACATTGCTAAACCTATAAAAAACAGGCTAAGTATCGTTAAAAACTTTGACTTATTTGTAAATACGCGGTTACTAATAAATAAGCCAAGAAGCCCGAATATAAAGAAAAGTAATGTCATGTTATTTCGTACAATTTCAAATATAACAGTCATCCCAATAATTATTAAAATCAAGGCAATAATTTGATTGTGGTTTATTTTTTTCATAAGTTTACTCCACCTTGTATAATCGTATCTAAATTATAACGTAAAATGTGAAATTAAATAGCTGTTTTATAACATTTCAGTCTAAAGGCTGATTATTTCCAAATTAAAAATCCCCAGAAGTATAGTTGAATGTTCAACCTTTACTTCCAAGGATTATCAATATTTATAAATGTCAATTATTACTTCGTTGTAAGATTGCTATCTAGATGTTATGCGTTAGTACATGGCTCTTTTCAAACAGAACGAATCAAAGATAGCTGACTAACGGCTAATTTTGTCTGATTTATGCAATTTTAATAATTTCTACGTTCATTGAACCACCAGGAGTTTCAATTTCTACTGTATCTCCGACTTTCTTCTCAAGTAAAGCTTGTGCAATTGGTGACTCATTAGAAATTTTACCTTCAAAAGGATCACTTTCGGCTTTACCTACAATGGTATATTCTTCTTCAATACCATCTGGTAATTCTTTGAATTTCACTGTGCTCCCTAGGGTAACCTTATCATTATCTCCAGCATTTTTCTCTATAATTTCAACGTTTTGAAGCATATGCTGTAACGTATTAATACGTCCTTCGATAAATGCTTGTTCTTCTTTTGCTGATTCATATTCTGAGTTTTCAGATAAATCACCAAAACCTCGAGCAATTTTAATGCGTTCAACAACTTCTTTACGCTTTACGGTAATTAATTCATCTAATTCTGCTTCAATCTTTTCTTTCCCTTCAACTGTCATAGGGAATACTTTTTCTTCTGCCATTCTTTTTATCCACCTTAATCTTTATTCAATGCAAATAAGATAACACGCCACATTAAAAATGTAAAGGCTTTACCTTATTTCTTTTCATTAAATATATTTTGTATTTTATTAGCAACCAGATCGATTGCGACCTGATTTTCTGAACCTTCTGGAATAATTATATCTGCATAACGTTTAGATGGTTCAACAAATTGGTCATGCATAATTTTTACAACATCTAAATACTGAGTGATAATACTGTCTAACGAACGACCACGTTCTTCCATATCGCGCTTAATTCGTCGAATAATGCGAATATCATCATCCGTATCGACGTAAAGTTTAATATCCATTAACTCCCTTAGCTCTTCATCAACAAGTACCATGATACCTTCAACAATAATAACTTCTTGTGGTTCGTGATGAATTACTTTGTCACTTCGTGTATGCCGTTTATAGTCATAAACTGGAACATCAATCGGTTCATAGTTTAGCAGTTGTTTTAAATGACTAATAAATAATTCTGTATCAAAAGCAAACGGGTGATCATAGTTTGTTTTCAAACGTTCTTCAAACGCAAGGTGACTCTGATCTTTGTAATAAGAGTCATGCTCTAAAATCATAATTGATTTTCCAGGAAAATGATCATAAATGGCTCTTGTTACACTGGTTTTTCCACTTCCCGAACCGCCTGTTACACCAATCACTAATGGTTTTACTTTATCTTTCATCCTTTAACACCCCATATACTGAATAAAAACATTGGATACTATCTACCCAATGTTTTTATTTTATCGTTCCTTTTAATGATTTTTAATCATTATTTCTTAAATATTGATTTTGATACTCTAAGTGTTGATCATATGTTTCTGAGAAATACACTTCTTTTGTTTTTAAATCAGCTAAAAAGTATAAATAATCAGTTTCAACCGGGTTGACCGCAGCATCTATTGACTCTTCTGACGGACTATTCACTGGTCCAGGACCTAGGCCTGTATTTTTATAAGAGTTATACGGTGAATCAACTTCTAAATCATCATACGTAATACGCTCTTGGTGTTCGCCCAGTGCATAAGTTACACTCACATCGGTTTGTAACATCATGTCAATATCTAGACGGTTATGGAATACACCTGAAATGACTTTTCGATCTTCATCAGTAATTCCTTCACGCTCGATAAAGGAGGCTAACGTCAATATTTCGTGAACTGAATAGTCAGACTCTTCAATGGCATCATAATAAGGTTCTACTGCTTGATTCATTCGGGAAAGCATCATTGTAATAATTCCTTCTAGTGAATGATCCTGTGTATATTCGTAGGTTGCAGGATATAAATATCCTTCTAACTTATAGCGTGTGTCGTCTTTTTCCATTGTTTCTGATAAGAGTTCTGGATAAACCTCAGCTTGTTCTTGTAAGAAGGTTTCGTCTTGAACTAAATCCATAAATTCTTCATACGAAAATGGAGTATTTTCATCAATAATCATCGCAAATTGTTCAAGCATATAACCTTCTGGAACAGTAAAGTGTTCCGTTTCAACACCAATTGGTCTCCCGCCTTCTTGTAAATAGTCTGTAATTTCAGCTAACGACATAGACGGTGACATTTCATACGTTCCTGCTTGGAAGTTTTGTTCATTATTTAGACGTAAATAAGTATTAAAAACAAAGGAACTATCAATTATGTCATTTTCGTCTAAAATATTTACAATATCTGTACGTGATGATCCTTGTGGTATTTCTACTTCTACGACTTCTGTGCTATCACTGTCTTTTGGACCTAATGCGTTTCGAACAAAGAAAAAACCGGTAATGCCGAGTACAACTAATATGACGAGTAACACCATTAAAGTCCCAAATACAATTTTTTTAACAGTGCGCTCTGAACCTTCTCTTGGCATAATTTAACCTACCTTCAAATTATAATCTATCGTTGATATTATATCGAATCTATGATAAATATCAAAACTTATTTTACTGATTGTAAAATATTGTTACAAATCAGTTCACTATTTCGTTAGCTAGCAGTTGATCTAAACGTCGTCGTCAAGCGACAAGTCGATGTTTTTCACCTTCAACAAATACAACTGCTGGTTTTAATATTTAATTATATTATATGCCATAGAATAATGGTATGCTCCCGTAGATAGAACAGCGATTTTATCATTCACTTTTAAGTTTTTCGGTAAGTGTTTGTTTTTACCGATGATATCCCCGCTCTCACAAAGTTTACCAACTATATGCATCGGTACATATTCTGAATTAAGATCTTTCATGATTGGCAAAATCGTGTATTCAGCTCCATAAAGGGCAGTTCTAATATGATCACTCATC
This sequence comes from Alloiococcus sp., assembly GCA_035301245.1. Lineage (GTDB taxonomy): Bacteria > Bacillota > Bacilli > Lactobacillales > Carnobacteriaceae_A > Alloiococcus. The sequence continues at coordinate 8,362 of DATGUS010000072.1, forward strand.
CCGCCATCAACAGAGACATAAGGTGTTAAATCGGGTATATTTTTGATGGTACCAACTTCATAAATAGTTACAGCAAGATCGCCAATAAGTGACCTACCTGGTTCAATCCCAATTATAGGTATATTTATTTTTAAGTCTTGACAAACTTTCTTAATACTTGAACTTAATTCTCGGATACCTTCTCTAACTTGAAAAGGCTCATCATTTTCTACATATCTAATATTAAACCCACCACCAACATTTAAATGATTCAAGGCTATCTGTTTTTCTACTGACCAATTTAAGATATAATTAGCTGTCTTTTGCAGTAATTCTGGATTTTTTATCTGTGAACCCAAATGAAAATGAATACCAATAAATTTTAAATGGGTTGATTGTTGTATGCGAATGATAGCTTCTTCAGCCAGTCCTTTGTTTAATGAGAAACCAAATTTACTATCCTCTTGACTCGTTTGAATAAATTGATGTGTGTTTGCCGTAACGCTAGGATTCAAACGAATCATCACATCGACTTTGGATTTTGCTAATCGGTCGAGTCGCTTTATTTCATCAAATGAATCAACGACAAAATAGCCTATGCCCAATTCTAAAGCATATTTTATTTCTTCTTCTGTTTTGTTATTTCCATGAAAATGAATACGTTCTGATGGAAAGCCTGCTTGATGTGCCATATACAATTCACCTAAGGAAACAACATCAAGATCTAAATTATGTTTAGCCGCTAATTTTAGCATTTGAATATTACTGACGGCCTTCGATGTATAAGAAATAGCGTAATGGTCCTTTAAGACATCTTCAGCCTTAATCTTTAATCTTTCTTGAAATCCTAAGTGAAAATCATTTATTCTTCGTTTCATCAATTGCTCATTGTAAACAATTAGTAGGGTACCATATTGTTTTGCTAAATCATCTAACACTAAATCTTCCATCATTAGTGCTTGATTTTCATTATAAAAAACAGGCATGATGCGCCGCCTTCTTTATATCTTATGTTAATGTTAAGTAAGTACTCGGTGCACCTTTTAATTAAATATAGAAGTAAAAACACCTTAGTTCAATATTTAAACTAAGGTGCTTTTCATATGTTTAAGAAAAGAATTACTCCTCTTCTTCTTCCACAAATGTGTTTAGAACCTCTTCAATCATATCCCATTCTTCTTCAGTTTCAATTGGATATAATTGACCTTCTAAGCCGCCATCTTCTTCTTTGTACGCAAAAGCATGTAATTCTACTTCAGATTCTTCTTCCGATGCAGCTGGGAATACTAAAACATATGATTTATCAAATTCTTCAGATTCAAAAGTAAATAAAATTTCATATAATTCTTCATTACCTTCTTCATCGATCAATGTAATGTATTCATGGTTGTGATCGTGGTCATGATCGTGATCATGATTTTGATTTAATTCATCAGTCATCTAGTTTTCCTCATTTCTGTTTATCAATATAAGTTTGTAAAATCATTTGTGCTGCTAGCTTATCAACAACAGCTTTACGTTTTCGACGAGAAACATCGCCTTCTTCAATCATCATGCGATTAACTTGCATAGTGGTCAAACGTTCGTCTTGGTACACCACTGGCAAACCAAATAATTCTTCCAATTTCTCACCATATGCCATGGAAGATTCAGCACGTTCACCGAGCGTTCCGTTCATATTTTTAGGTAATCCAATAACAAATGATTCAACATTATACTCTTCTACTAATTCACTCATTCGTTGTAAACCAAATTGTTCTTTGTGCTCATTAATTTGAATAATTTCGAGTCCTTGGGCAGTCCACCCTAATGGATCTGTAATCGCTACTCCGACTGTTTTAGACCCGACATCTAATCCCATAATTCGCATTATCAATGGTTATCCATATAAAAAGTAATTAGTTCTTCTAAAATCTCATCACGTTCATGCCGTTTGATTAGATTTCGTGAGTCATTATGACGAGGAATGTACGCTGGATCCCCCGAAAGTAAATACCCGACAATTTGATTGATTGGGTTATACCCTTTTTCCTCTAAAGAGTTGTATACGGTTTTTAAAGTTTCACTAACTTCTTGTTCACCGTCAAACTCAAAGTTAAATCGCATTGTGTGGTCATTCTGATCATGATTAGACATACGACATCCTCCTACTCATATTATCTCACTACTGTACATCTTACTAAAAAACAAGATATATCACAACACTTTATACTTTACTATAACTGATTTTCTAACCAGGCTCTCGCTTCTGCCAATGCTTCCTTCAGTCCTTCAGAGTAACTACCTCCTGCTTGAGCAAGATCTGGACGGCCACCACCGCCACCTTTTACATATTGTGTAATGTGTTTAATTAAGTCACCAGCTTTAATTCCTTGTTTAATTACAGAGTCTTTACATGCAACGATCAAGTTGACTTTATCACCATTTTTAAGACCTAAAACTAAGACATCAGAGTAATCTTGTTCTTTCCATTTATCCGCTAATTGTCTTAGTTGTCCCATATCTTTTACTGATACTTCTTCAGCAATTAAGCGAATATCATGAATGGTTTGAACATTTCCAAAAACATTTTCAGCTTGTTCATTTGCAAATTTAGCATTCAATGATTCATTTTCTTGTTCTAAATCTTTTATTTGATGAGTTAAACTATTAATACGTTCAGGTACTTTTTCAACCGTTTGGGCATTAGTTAAGTGTTGAACTTCATCTAAGATATGAATTTTATCTTCATACCACTGATATGCAGCACGACTTGTTAGCGCAATGATACGACGAGTTCCTGCACCAATGCCTGATTCACTTTGAATCTTGAATAGACCGATATCACCAGTTGAATTAACGTGTGTTCCTCCACATAATTCTTTCGAATAGTCATTAATGGTGACCACGCGAACGACATCTCCGTATTTTTCACCAAATAATGCTGTTGCACCCATTTGTTTGGCAGATTTAATATCTGTAACCACTGTATTTAACTGAATATTATCCCATATTTTTTGATTAATAATGCGCTCAATTTGAATTAATTCATTATCAGTTACTGGTGAGAAGTGTGTGAAGTCAAATCGTAAAAGATTTTCATTCACCAATGACCCTGCCTGATTTACATGATCTCCCAGTACATCTTTTAAGGCTTGATGAAGTAAGTGAGTCGCCGTGTGATTCTTTTCAATTAAACGGCGACGTTCTGAATCTACTGTCAATTGGTAAACCTCACCAACTTGAAGTGGTTTAACGATTTCAACTTCATGCAAGTGTTGATCAGCGGGTCCTGGTTTTACGTTAGTCACATGTGCAACAACTTGACCAGTCATATCACGAATAGATCCCCTGTCACCAACTTGTCCTCCTTTTTCAGCATAGAAAGGAGTAACATTAAAGATTAAACGAGCGTTTCCGAAATCAATCTCTTTAACTACTTCAGTATCTGTCACAATAGTCATTAATTTACTTTGTCTATCAATTTCACTGTAACCACTGAACTCATCTTCAACATCTAAGCTAGTTAATAAATCAGATTGAATAGACATCGATTGTTCGTTGCTTCTCGCTGAACGTGCACGTTCTTTTTGTTTATTCATCTCTTCATCAAATGCGTCATAGTCCACAGCAATATCTTGTTCATTGGCAATTTCTTCGGTTAGCTCAATTGGGAAACCGAATGTGTCATATAGCTGAAAAGCATCCGCACCAGAAATTATTTTTTCACCGCGTTCATTTAAGTTTTTGATAACTTTATCTAACTGTTCTGAACCTTCATGGAGTGTTTCAAAGAATCGTTTTTCTTCATTTAAAATAATTTTCTTCACTAAATCTGCTTTTTCAACAACTTCAGGGTAATATTCAGCTGTAATTTGACCGACTACATCTACTAATTTGTTTAAGAACGGTTTATAAATGCCTAAACGACGTCCATGCATCACTGCACGACGAATTAAGCGACGTAAAACGTAACCGCGCCCTTCATTCGATGGCAACGCGCCGTCTGCTATCGCAAAACTAACTGCTCTAACATGGTCAGCGATAACCTTAAAACTCATCTTCAAGTTCTCATCAACATAATTCTGACCAGAAATAGTCTCTACAGTTTTAATAATTGGCATAAAGAGATCTGTCTCAAAGTTAGTTGGTGCATCTTGAACAATTGACAACATACGCTCTAATCCCATGCCCGTATCAATGTTTTGGTTCGGTAAGTCTTCATACGTGCCGTCTGGTAAATGGTTAAATTGTGAGAATACTAAGTTCCAAATCTCTAACCAACGACTATTTTCGCCTCCAGGGTAATTCTCTTCTTCAGGAAGATCATCTTCAAGATACTCAGGTCCACGGTCGTAAAAAATTTCAGTATTTGGTCCAGACGGGCCTTCACCAATATCCCAAAAGTTACCTTCTTCTTTTATAATATGATCTTCTGGTAAACCAACGACTTCATGCCAAATACGGTATGCTTCTTTATCATCTGGATAAATAGTGACATAAAGTAACTCTGGATCAATCGCCATCCATTTTTCATCTGTTAAAAATTCCCATGCCCAAACAATCGCTTCTTCTTTAAAGTATTCACCGATTGAGAAGTTACCTAGCATTTCAAATAGCGTATGGTGGCGTGCTGTTCTTCCGACGTTTTCAATATCATTAGTACGAATACTCTTTTGTGAGTTAGCAATTCTTGGATTATCAGGAGTGACGGTCCCATCAAAATATTTCTTTAATATTGCGACACCGGAGTTAATCCAGAGTAGTGACGGATCATCAACCGGAATTAAAGATCCACTGGGTAGTATTTTATGATTCTTTTGTTCAAAAAAATCTAAAAATAATTGTCTAAGTTCATTACCTGTTAAATATTTCATGATTCTCCAACTTTCTTATAAAATAAAAAACAATATTACTGCAACAAGGGCGTTACATCGCGGTACCACCTTGCTTTCAATAATATTGTTCTCGCATTATTACATCTTTAAGCTCGATAACGTTAAGCAAACGGTTCAATTTCTTAAACATAGGCCAAAGGGAGCATAATGGTTTTCCTACCGTGTTTCGCACCTTCCAACACGTCTCTTGAGTTAGTCCAACTCATTACATATCCTTAATCATTTTAAATATACCTAGTTTTTAATAAAATGTCAATTTAATTCTCTTGATTGACGTACTCTTCAACAAAATGAGTATTCCCGTATGCTTCAAATTTATTAGCCAATGAGAAACCTCGACCCATAACTTCTGACGCACTCATTACGACAACGAATGCTTCTTCATCATAAGATAAGATCATTTCTTTTAGATATGGGAATTCTCGTTCTGGAATCACACACATGAGCATATCTCTTGTTTCGTCACCAAGTCCACCTCGAATGCCAATATTCGTAACGCCACGGCCAATCGTATTCATAATCATACGTTTAATATGATCCGATTCTTGTGAGATGATAAGTACGTTTTTATGTTGGTTAAGACCCACTTGAGTCATATCGATTGCACGTGCTGTAATATACAAGTTAATTAAACCGTACATAATTATTTCTGCATTAAATGTAATCACAGAAAGGAAAACAATACTTCCATCAGCAATCAATGACCCTGTTCCTAGTGATAGACCAGTATATTTGTTTAAGATTTGAATCGGAATACTCGTGCCTCCGGTTGATGCTTTGGCACGGTAAACAATCCCTAATCCTAAACCATTGATTAGACCACCAATAATCGTTGCTAAGAAAATATCATTAGTTATTGGTTCCCAATGACTGATTAATGAAATAAAAAATGGCAGGGTTAAACTTCCTAAAATCGTTTTGTTCCCTGCTTCTTTACCTAAGAAAACATAAGCAACTATTAAAAGGGGAATATTAAATACGTATTGGATAACAGCTGGTGACCAACCAGTTAAACTATTAATAATAATTGAGATACCTGTAATACCACCAGATACAATACTATTTGGCATTAAGAATACCTGGAAAGATACGGCAATAATAAAGGTTCCAAATAATATGTAAACATAATCGGAAATTGTAAAAGTATAGCGTTTTGCTAGTTCAATCACGTGCATTCTTCCTTTCATAAAAATCTTTTAAATATATAAATCTACAGTATAATGAGATTAGAATCGATAAGGAGTACAAATATGTCGTCCATAAAACAACACTACTATTTTATTGTAAACCCCTATGCAAGTAATGGATTAAAAGTATCAAAAAATCTAAATCAGCTCTTAGAAAAAACCAATTTAGATTATCAGTTAAAAGAAATCACAGAACAAGTTAATATTAAAGATATTGTCACTGAATTACAACCCCATTTACAGGAAAATGATATTCTTGTATCGGTTGGTGGTGACGGAACTATTAGTGAAGTAGTCCAAGCAGCCAATGAACTAGGAATCCCCAATCCTATTGGTGTTATTCCTACTGGATCCGGAAATGATTTCGCAAGATTTCACGGTATCCCGACCAATCTTAAAGATGCTTTTCTCCATTTATTAACAATTAATAAATATTCTGAACAAGACATCATCTTAACAATGACTAATGAACAAAAGAAAAAATACGTCGTCAATAGTATCGGTGCTGGTATTGATGGTCGTGTCATCTTTAATTTACAAGAAAATCGTGGTTCAAAAAAAATAGGAAAGTTGGCTTATTTAATAGATGCTCTCAAATCACTTTTCTCTCAAAGTTATTTTGATGCGGAAATCATCATCAATGGGCGTTCTCTAAAGATTTATCAAACTATTATTTTGCTATTTATGAACCATGGTAGTTTTGGTGGTGGCATTAATATTCATCCGAATACCCTCTCTTCTGATGGGTATATTGATATTATTTTTTCACATCACCTTTCCATATTTGACCAAATGACCATTATTCCAAAGTTATTGATAAATCAATCACATATTAAACATCCTAAAATCTATACACTTAAAGCAAGAGAACTCACCGTCAACATTCACACCAATGAATATTGGCAAGCTGACGGTGAATCCCTTAGTAATACTATTCAGTCTTATCATATGCAGACTAAAAAACAAAAATATTGGATTTAATTAATCATTGTAAGGGGTTATCCCTTCCATACCAATCATTGGATCAATCTTTAATGATTGAACGAGAGTTGGTGTGAGTACAAAGTCCTGTTGAGATATCTCATGCTTTTCGGGTAATGCCTCTTCAGGTTTTTTTGTGTTTATTTCTGTCACGGTAAATTCATCAAGATAAGACGTTAAACGTTCTTTGAGTGTTGTCTTTCTATCAGCCGTTCCACGAGTAATACAATGTTCAAACGCATCAATTGTTCCACATAGAATTAAATAATCACTAGCTCTTGTAATCGCTGTATAAAGTAAGTCTTTACGTAACATACGGTAATAGGCATGAGTTAGCGGTAAAATGACCATTTTATATTCGCTACCTTGCGCTTTATGGATTGAGCAACAATAAGACAGTGTAATCTTGTTCCACTCACTTCTTATATATCGAACTTCATTGCCATCAAAATCGATCACTAATTCATCTGAATTCACTTCGGATTCTTTCGAAGGAATGATTCCGGTTATTTTTCCTATATCTCCATTAAAGACATTACGTTCCGGGTCATTTACTAAGTGCAACACCTTATCGTTAATGCGGTAGACTGTATCGATGTATTTGACTTCTTTTTTCGTTCCGTCATTTGGATTCATTAATCCTTGAACGACTTCATTTAATTTGTTAATACCTGCAGGGCCTTTATACATAGGTGCTAACACTTGAATGTCATCTGCTGTAAATCCCTTTTTAATCGCACTAGAAATAATTTGTTCAATCACATGAACGATATTTCCTGTTGACGATTGTAAAAATGATCGATCTGCTTTTTTCTCTAATAAATCATGAGGTAATTGATTATTTTTAATATGATGAGCTAACGGAATAATTGAGGAGTCATCCCCTTGACGGTAAATATCTACTAACTCAATCTGAGGTATCTCTTCACTTTCGATTAAGTCTTTAAGAACCTGACCAGGGCCTACAGAAGGTAATTGATCTTTATCTCCAACAAGAACAACTTGCATGGTTGAAGGAATTGATTTTAATAATTGATACGCTAACCAGGTATCCACCATTGACATCTCATCGATAATCAATAAGCTACCTTCTAAAGTCATTTCTGCATCCATCTCTTCACTATCTGCCGTTAAACCTAACAGTCGGTGAATTGTTGATGCTGGAAAGCCCGTTGTCTCACTCATCCGCTTAGCAGCTCTTCCCGTAGGAGCTGCCATTAAGATTGGGAAAGCATCATCTTTATAAGCATGAATGTCAAGTGATAGATCATGCATCTGTGCATAAAGTTGAATTAAGCCATTTAATACGGTTGTTTTTCCTGTTCCTGGTCCACCAGTTAAAATAAAAATGGGCGACTGTATGGCTTTTATAATTGCTTCTCGCTGTGAATCACCATACTTAATATCATTAGACTCTTCTAATTTATTTAAGCCTTCTTTTAAATCCTCAATCTCAAAAGAATCAACGGTCATGCGCTTAATTTTTTCAATCGCATTTACCATTCCCCACTCCGAAGCATACAGAGATGGTAAATAAAAACGGTCTTCATCTTGAATAATCATTTGTAGTTCGACCATTTCAATCATCTTATCCGCTAATAACGACGGTTCTATAATAAAGGGCTTGCTGTCTTCTAATAAAGAAATGGTTTCTCTTAACAATTCTTCACTGGTGATATAAGTGTCGCCTTCACTCATACACTTTTCATTTAATGTATGGATAACCCCGGCATAAAGTCGCTCTGGGGCATTTTCTTGAATACCAATTTCCGTAGCAATACGGTCCGCTCGGTGAAAACCGATACTTTGAATATCGTAAATCAATTGATAAGGATTGGTCTGAACAACTTCCAAGGCTCGTTCTTCATAAAAAGAATAAATACGATAAGCTAGCTCACTGCTAATCCCATATTGATTTAACGTTAGAATTGTTTTTTGAATACCTCTCTCTAGATCAAGCACTCTTTTGATTGTATCTCTTTTCTTTTTATTTAATCCTGGAACTTCCTTTAACACATTTGGGTTTTCTAAAATGGTATCTAGACAATTGACTCCTAATGTATCCACAACTTTTTCAGCTGTCTTGGGGCCAATCCCTTTAAATTTGGAACTAGATAAGTAAGTAACGACTGCTTCTTCGGTCGACGGCTGAACATCAATGTATCTAGTTGCTGAGAACTGGAGGCCATACCTTGGATGTTCTTTTAATTCTCCAAAAAATTCATAGGTTTCGTCTTCTTGAATTTGACCAAAATTACCTACAACGACAATTTCTTCTTCATTGTAGAGTGAATCAGTCTCTTCAATTAATATTTTCATTACTTTGTAATAGTTACTAGGATTAGAGAAGAAGATGGCTAGCACCTTACCTTTAACATATGATTCTTTTTCTTCCACCTTTTCTCCTCCTTCTAAAATATAATATATTGTTATTCTAACATGGATTAGTTCAATTAAAATGAGCTAACTAAAAATAGATAAAACGCTAAAACTCTACGTGAGTTTTAACGTTTTCGATTAATTGTTTCATTCAAAGTCGTTGCACATATAATTAAATATATTGTAATTGATTCGTTTCACTATATGCTTGATCAATCGTGCCCCCGCCTAAGCATTCATCACCATCATATAAAACGATTGCTTGCCCGGGTGTAATTGCTCGTGCGGGTTCATCAAATGCAATGGTTGCACTCTTTTTGTCATCACTTAAGTGAACAGTCACCGGGACATCTTTCGTTCGGTAACGGAATTTAGCTGTACATTTGAATGTTTGTGGAAACTCTTTATCTACTGTAAATGCAAAATCTGATGCATCAAGGTGTGTCGCGTATAAGTGCTCATGGTCGTAACCTTGTCCAACTAATAACACATTACGTTCTAAGTCTTTTCCAATCACAAACCATGGATCATTATTATGGTTTGCACCACCACCGATACCTAAGCCTTTACGCTGTCCGATTGTATAATACATCAAGCCATCGTGGCGTTTTAAAACGTCACCATCTAATGTTTCCATATTACCCGGTTGTGCTGGTAAATAGTTCATTAAAAACTCTTTAAAGTCTCGTTCACCAATAAAACAGATGCCAGTTGAGTCTTTTTTCTTCGCTGTTGCTAAATTAGCTTCTTCAGCGATTTTACGGACTTCTGATTTTTCCATTTCACCAAGCGGGAACATTGCTTTTGATAATTGTTCTTGAGAAAGCTGGTTTAAGAAATAGGTTTGGTCCTTATTACTGTCAACACCTCGAAGTAAATGTGCAGTACCGTCTTCATCACGTCGAATGCGTGCATAGTGACCTGTTGCTACATAATCCGCACCAAGATCCATCGCATAATCTAAGAACGCTTTAAATTTAATTTCTTTATTACACATGACATCTGGGTTAGGTGTACGCCCTTTTTTGTACTCGTCTAAGAAGTAAGAGAATACTTTATCCCAATATTGTTTTTCGAAGTTCACTGTATAATAAGGAATGCCAATTTGATTCGCTACTAAAGCCACATCTTTATAATCTTCCGTGGCCGTACAGAAGCCATTCTCATCGGTGTCATCCCAGTTTTTCATAAATATACCGACAACATCATAGCCTTGTTGTTTTAAAAGTAATGCCGTGACTGATGAGTCAACACCGCCACTCATACCAACAATGACTCTTGTTTTAGAATTGTCCGTCATTAAACATCACCATCATTTCAAAGTTAGATTTTGAAAAATCCATACGAATTGAAGGTTCGATAATTTTCCAATGCCTTATATTATACTAACTAAAAAGAAGAGAATCAAGGTTTTGACTCTCTTCTTAAGACATTCTTAGGTTAATCATTGACTTTTACGAGAACACCATTTTCAATAAAATCTTTTAAAATAAATTCGGCAAATTCTCTTGCTTCTTGGCGTTCATTAGTTTTAAATAAATCAATCTTTTTTAATCCATTTGCTGTAACAGTGTTCATTGTAAATACACTTAAATCTTTGCTAATGGTTATTTTTAGCTTCGGTGATTTTTTATCCATTACTTGTTTAGATAATGTACGTTCATATTGAAAGTTACCATTTCGTGTTTCAGTGAATGCATTATCTCTTAATGTATAGCGAACAGCTGAGTCGCTAACAGCATACTTCACTGTGCCTCCTGGTAAGGTTTGTACATTCGACTTCATCATATCCCTCAATTCTTATTATATAATCAAAAAGTAACTAGTCATCTGATTTTAAGCGCTCAATAGCTTTAGCTAGCTTTTCAACGGTTTGTTCAATGTCATCCTTCGTTGTATCAAAACCAAAACTAAAACGAACGCTCTCGCTAATCGCCTTATCGTCTTCACCATGAATCGCAGTGAGGACATGACTAGGTTGCAAACTACCTGCCGTACAAGCTGATCCAGAAGCGGCTTCAATACCACTTAAGTCTAACTGGATGAGTAATTTTTCAGAAAAAACACCTCTAAAGTGTATATTTAAAATATGCGGTAAGCTTTGATTTAATGAGCCATTCACCTCATACTCAATTTTATAACTGTCTAACTGACTCAAAAAGGTCTCTTTGAGCATAGATAGATGTGTTTGGTAGTCTTCTAACTGATTCATTCGCAATTCACTAGCTTTAGCAAATCCTGCAATATAAGGAATATTTTCCGTCCCAGCACGGTGCTTGCTTTCTTGTTCACCGCCTAAAATAAGACTAGGCAAATGAGTGTCTTCATTTTTGTATAAGAAACCGATCCCTTTTGGCCCATTAATTTTGTGAGCAGACACTGATAACAAATCAATGTTTAGATCAGTAACATCTATGGGTTTTTTCCCATAAGCCTGAACAGCATCTGTATGAAGGATTGCCTGGTGATTTTCTAAGACCTTACCAATTTCTTTTATTGGCAAGAGCGATCCGACTTCATTGTTCCCTAGCATAATTGAAACTAAAATCGTATCATCTCTCAATGCTTCTTTAAATATATCTAGCTCAATAGTGCCTTCTTTATTAACCGGCAAGTAAGTCACTTCAAAGCCAATTGATTCTAAATATTGCATCGGCTTTATAACCGATTGGTGTTCAACTTGGCTTGTAATAATGTGCTTTCCTTGCTTAACCATCATCTCTGCTGTTTTAATAATAGCCATATTATTACTTTCTGACCCGCCACTAGTGATTATAATCTCATTTGGTTTAGCATGAATGCTCTCAGCAAGGACTTGTCGCGACTGGTCAAGTATATTTCGACTATCGCGACCGCGTTGATAGGTGCTTGACGCATTACCAAAGTGGTCAGATAATGTTTTAGAAATCACTTCAATAACTTCAGGATGGACGGGCGTTGTCGCTGCATGATCTAAATAAATTCGCTTCAACATCGTTTCTCCTCATCTATTTTTACGTTTTGGTAATTCGGGGAATAACATATTAATCACATCATGTGATAAACGTCTTCCCTCCCCTTCATAAACATACGCATGCATATTCATGGCTGGGTTAAAATTCATTTCAATTAGTGTATACTTTGGATCGTGCTCAGTTGTTGGCACGCTAATATCTTCTATAATTAAATCAATCCCACTGATGTTGACATTTAGTGCTTTTGCCATTTGGACAGCAACCTCTTTATACGATTCGTGTACGTCATCTGTAATATCCAGTGAGTCGCCACCTGTTGAGATATTCGAGTTTTCCCTTAAATAAACAGTGACGTCTTTCTCTGGAACAGAATCGAAATCATAGCCTTGTTGTTTTAACATTAAGGACTCTAATTCACCCGTTTCAATAATCGCTAACGGTGCACGATGATTCTCGCCACGTAAGTTATCATCGTTCTTCTCATCAATGAGCTCTCTAATTGTATGCTCTCCATCACCTAACACATTGGCTGGTTTACGAAGCAATACGGATTGAGTTACACCATCAATCACAAAGAAACGATACTCAGTTCCAGAAATATATTCTTCAACTAACACAGACTGATCTTCATTAAATGCAATCTCTAAAGCTTTTTCATAAGACTCTTTTGAAAATTTATCTTTAAAGATCGAAATACCAATGCCGTAGTTAGTTGATTTAGGTTTAATAACAATGGCTTGATCTTTGTATAAATCATAATCAAGTAATGCAGAGTCGATAGTCTGATATTCACTTCCACCTGGCACTTTAAAACCTTGTTCAGCTAATAATTTTTTCGTCACCGTCTTATTGCCCATGACCCAGTGTGATATATACGTATCATGGCTCGTTTGGTTTCCATTACGTACGTACTCCACATGATCTTTATAAGACAATTCTAAGAATTGGTCTTGACGGTCGAGTACTCTTACTTTTAGCCCTCTTTGAATAGCATCAAACATAACCAGCTGTGAAGACATTTCCATATCAGTAAAACCTCTTAATAAAAACGGTTTTTCATAAGCTTTGGCTTTATATGCTTGACCAATTTTTTCTCCAAGTTCTAGATAAGATGCGTTTTCTAATTCTTTAACTATTTGCATGGCGTAAGTTAATTCAGGATTATCAATCGCTTCTTTCGCACGACGGACTTCTGTTAGATAACTTTTGGGGAGGTGAGCTTCTATTGCTATCTCTTCCATAATATCTAAAATACGTAAGCCTTCATCTTTATATTTAGTCAATTGGTTAGGCTTTTCCATCGCAACTTCTAAGTTGTAGTCATTTCCAGTTTCAATACCCTGTTCCGTTGCATTTTCATCAAGCCAGATCATCGTCATTGAAAATAAATGTAAGAACTCGATTTGTTCTTTTGATAGGCCCCACTCAGAGAACGGATTAACATCAATCGAACGGTATTCCACATATGCGATCCCTTGATTTAAGATGTCTTGTGCTGAATTTCCGTATCCCTTTAATCGAGCATCACCATAGAACTCACGCTCTTCAGAGATAACTTTATTTTTCACAAGTTCTTGAATTTTCTTAACATAATCTTCAGTTGAGTTTAAAGGGACATGAACATCAGTAAAGTTATGATAGCCATATGAACTATTGCGAATACTACGCATATAACCAGTTGGCTTTTCTTTTGGGTGCGTCTCTGATTCATAAAAAGTATCATCAGCAATCGGCGCTGCCCCATATAAATAAGTAATTATCCAGTGATAACGTAAAAAGTTTCTAGATAACTTCAAATAGACCTTATCTCTAAAATCTTGATAATTTTCAGTTTCATTTTGATATTTAAATAATTGATTGATAAAATCATCCGAAAATGAAAAATTAAAGTGAATACCACTGATCATTTGCAGTTGTTTACCATATTGTTCGGCAAGGTAATTTCGGTAATCGAGTTCGAATTGCTCTGGTACTTTAATAATTGGAATGTCTTTATCATCAGGTAGAATATTTGGCATGCTAAATGGCCATAAATATTCATCCTCTTCCATTGAACGAATATAAACATCATGTAATGCAGCTAGCCAATCCATCGTTTCTTTAATGGTCGTTGCTACTGGTGTAATTAATTCAGGTTGAGATTCACTAAAATCCGTAATTAAATAAGGGTGTATGGCACGCTTTCCTAAAGGTTCTGGCGAATCAGTTAAAGCAAGTTTGTAATCCTCAACTGTTCTAAGCGATTCTCTCTCTATCCCTATTCCGAATTGTTTATATGTTTGAAAAAGGTTATTTTCTTTAATTAATTTACAGTAATTCATTAAGTCACATCCTCAGATATTTCAAAGTTAATTTTACCACAGTTCTAAAGAGATATCTAAAATGCTGACTGTAAAAACATGTTCATGATATACTAGACAAACAGAAGGAGTGGTCATGTGGATCAACCATTAGCATATCGAATGAGACCGACAACAATTGATAATATAGTTGGGCAAGAACATTTAGTTGGTGAAAATAAAATTATATGGCGTATGGTTGTGGCAAACCAACTTTCTTCCATGATTTTATACGGTCCCCCAGGCATTGGAAAAACAAGTATTGCCAGTGCCATTGCTGGGACAACTAAACATGCTTTTAGAATGTTAAATGCCGCAACAGATACTAAAAATGATTTAAAAATTGTTATCGAAGAAGCTAAAATGAGTGGAACAGTCATCTTGTTACTAGATGAGGTGCATCGTTTAGATAAACCCAAGCAAGATTTTTTACTCCCTCATTTAGAAAATGGACGGATTATCTTAATTGGAGCGACTACAGAAAATCCGTATATTTCAATCCATCCAGCGATTCGTAGCCGTTCACATATTTTCGAGTTAAATCCACTACAAGAAACAGATATAATTCGTGCCTTAAAACGGGCACTTAGCGATGAAAAAGACGGGCTTGGTGCTTATGAGGTAGACATCTCAGATACTGCTTTAAATCACTTTGCCCGTTCCACCAATGGTGATTTAAGAAGTAGCTTGAATGCATTAGAACTAGCAGTGAAGTCAACACCAAAAAATGATGATGGCGTTATTTATATTACCCAACCCATTGCCGAAGAATGTGTTCAACGGAAGTCATTAACTCATGATAAAGATGGCGATGCTCATTACGATGTTATCTCAGCTCTCCAAAAATCGATTCGCGGTAGTGATGTTGATGCAGCACTACATTATGCCGGGCGCTTAGTTGAAGCAGGAGAACTTCAAATCTTGTGTCGCCGTTTAATGGTTACTGCTTATGAGGATATCGGTTTAGCAAATCCTTCTGGAGCACAAAGAGCAGTTGTTGCAGTAATGGCCGCAGAACGTTTAGGACTTCCTGAAGCTCGTATTCCATTAGCTAATGCGATTATTGAACTATGCCTGTCTGACAAATCAAATACGGCATATAAGGCAATAGATGAAGCAATTTCCGATATTCGGTCAGGAAAATCAGGTCAAATACCGAAGCATCTTAAAGACTCTCATTATAGCGGAGCTAAAAAATTAAATCGCGGTGTAGACTATCAGTATCCACATAATTTTCCGAACGCCTTTGTTAAACAACAATATTTACCGGACACCCTTAAGGATGCCACTTACTACACGCCAAAGACCAATAGTCGCTTTGAAGATGCATTAAATAACCAATACAGAAAATATCAAAAGTAAATGGTTAAAGTACTTAATAACGTTGACAAGTTGTTAAGTAAGTGCTATCATTACATTAAGAAATCTGAAGTGTTCGAGTTGTCTTTTTTAACGAGTTGACCGAACATCTATATATTGGGATTCGAAAGATAATATTCATGTCAAGCCTTGTCATTTGGAAGACAGATGTATTATTGGAGAAACCCACCTGCAATTAGCGGGTACAACCTATAAGACGATGGAACGGCACATATCGGATTTTTTTATTATTACTATTAAGCATGCCCTTTGTGGGCATGCTTTTTGTATTGTGTTATTTTCAAAGATATTCTCTTTATGATCATCTATGCTCTAATTTTACAAATAGCTGATTTGTAAAAAAATAATTCATTGGTTTCTTTATTATAAAAATGTAAAACAATCGCAGTCTCCGTAGTTATTTTTTGATCAATATTAATCCATATTATTATGACAGCCTTTTCACATATGGTATAATTTACTTAAGGAAGATTAGGAGGGATTTTTATGATTCAAGAATATAAAAATATTTTAGTAGCCATCGACGGTTCAGAAAGCGCAAACTTAGCTTTCAAAAAAGCAATTGCGATTGCTAAGCGTAACAATGCAAAATTATATATTGTTCACGTTGTAGATACACGAGCATTCCAACCTTATGAATCATTTGATAAAGGTGTCACCGATAGTGTTAAAGATGAAGCAACAAATATTTTAACTAAATGTGAACAAAGTGCTCTTCAAAAAGGTGTTGCTAACGTCGAAACTATTATTAAGTATGGTTCACCAAAAAAAGCAATTGGCACTGAAGTACCTAAAGAAAAAAATATTGATTTAATTATCTTAGGGGCAACAGGTCTAAATACTATTGAACGTTTCTTTATCGGTTCAGTATCTGAAAACGTTATTCGTTCAGCGAAATGCGATGTGTTAATCGTGCGTAAAGAATAGTCAATCTTTTAACTTTTATAATATCTATCTAAAAGGGTGGTGTCGTTGGGAGTTCCCCATCGACACCGACTATTTTTACTTAAAACAATCCATATCCTACAAAAAAAGCATGTCTGACTTCGTTATAGTGAAGTCAGACATGCTTTTACTCATTGTGTTATTTAATTTTTAGTTTTTTAACGCTTCTACGTCTCTTGCAATCATTAATTCTTCATCTGTTGGAATTAATAAAACTTTAACTTTAGAGTCTTCTGTAGAAATAATACGTTCTTCACCGCGAACATTATTAGCTTCTTTATCAATTTCTAGACCTAAGAATGTTAAACCAGCTGCTACATCTTCACGAACGTTTATGGCATTTTCACCAATACCTGCTGTGAATACAAGCGCGTCTACACCATTCATTGTTGCCGCATACTGGCCAATATATTTGCGTACACGATCGTTGAAAATTTTCAGTGCTACTTCTGCATCTTCATTACCTTCGGCTGCTGCCTCTTCAATATCACGCATATCACTTGATACACCTGAAATACCTTTAAGACCAGATTCATTATTTAAAATTCTGATCATTTCGTTAATATCAGAAATGCCTTCTTTTTCCATAATAAATGGTAGTAATGATGCATCAATATCGCCACTACGCGTACCCATAGTTACACCAGCTAAAGGTGTGAATCCCATTGATGTATCGATTGATTTACCACCTTCAACTGCAGTAATTGAAGCACCGTTACCTAAGTGTGCTGTAATCAATTTTAAGTCTTCTAGTGGTTTATCTAGCATTTCTGCTGCACGATTTGCAACATAACGATGGCTTGTACCGTGTGCGCCATAACGACGTGCATTATACTCAGTATAATATTTCATAGGGATACTATATAAATAATTTTCTTTAGGCATTGTTGTGTGGAAAGAAGTGTCAAAAACTGCCACACTTGTAATATTAGGTAAAATAGCGCGGAAAGCTTTAATACCTGTCGCATTCGCTGGGTTGTGTAGTGGTGCAAATTCAGATAAGCTTTCGATTTGTTCGATTACTTTATCATCAATTAAAGTAGATTCCTGGAATAACTCTCCACCAGCAACAACTCGGTGACCAACACCAGTAATTTCATCGAATGACTCGATAATGCTTAACTCTGTTAATTGTTCTAATAACATTTCTACTGCTACTTTGTGATCATCGATATCTACAACAGTTTCATATTTTTGGTCGTCACCATATTTAATTGTAAAGATTGAATCGTTTAATCCAATACGTTCAACAATCCCAGAAGCTACGACAGCTTCTTCTGGCATTTGGAATAATTTCCATTTTAAACTTGAACTACCTGCATTAATTGAAATTGTTTTTGACATTGATTGTCTCTCCTCTGTTTAATTAAATTGTTCTTTTTTCCAAAGATTAATTTCACCTAAGAATTCTTTCATCTGATTGGTATTCGTAAATTCAGGTGCGTTTGCCAATAAAACTTCCGAAGCTTGTTTAGAGTCTTCAGCTTGTTTTTGTATAATCAAAATGGACTTTCTTGATAATTCATTTTTAAACATCGTTTGATTCAAGTGAATGAGTCCTTGCATGTGCCCGACATCTTGAATATGACGTAAGAGCGCTTGGCTCTCACCTGTTTCGAATAAGTTATACGGCACAATGAAAAAGCCAAATCCTCCGTCTTTCAGATAATGTAAACTCTGTTCAATCAGTAAATGGTGTGAATAAGAATGACCATCCTCACTTGCTGTTTGGAACTTCTTTGCTTGTTCATCGACTGGATAATAACCTACTGGCAGGTCTGAGACCATTAAATCAACCGGCTCTAAAAGCAAGTTTTGAAGCGCATCATCATAAATTAGTTGCGTGTCAATTCCTTGTATAGCCGACATCATTGAAGCAATCGAAAGTAGTAACTCATCATTATCGACACCACTTAATGTAATTTGTCGTTTATCATTTTTTAAAAAATGATAAATCGTCCATAACATATTTCCAGTACCGATCGATAAGTCAGCAATAGATAGATTCTCGCCAGGCTCAACAATTATTTCTACTAGATAAGCAATAAAATTTGCAATTGAATCAGGAGTTATTTGATGATTCGGTTGTAAGTAATCTTCTTTTGATCCTTTAATTAACGCTAATTGAAATGCACGTCTAATCTCTTCAGGATCAAAATCATCTAATTGAATTGTTTTATATTCTTTTTCAAGCTTAGCTTTTAATTCATCTGTTGGGAATCCATCTTTGACAAACACTTGACCATTATCATTTAAGTTTTCACCTGTTTCTAATAATGATTCCAGATATGAAAAATCAGAGTGCTTTTGAAGCAACTTAACAGATTTATTTAGTTTTTCAAACAAGTCTTGATATGCTAAAGACAAAAAAATAACCGCCTCTTATAAATACATTGGTAATTACCGGTTAGAATTTTAACCGTACTCATTGATTTTAGCTTATTAAACCGACTTTCTCAAGTTTAATAAACCTTCTCATAAAAAAAAGCAGTGAAAATTCACTGCTTCTCATTAATTAATTTGCAACTGGGTAAACAGATACTTGTTTTTTGTTACGTCCTTTACGTTCAAACTTAACAACGCCATCAATTTTAGCGAATAATGTATCGTCTCCACCACGGCCAACGTTAATACCTGGATAAATTTTAGTACCACGTTGACGATAAATAATAGATCCACCCGTTACTGCTTGTCCGTCTCCAGCTTTAGCGCCTAAACGTTTTGATTGTGAATCACGGCCATTCTGTGTAGAACCGCCACCTTTTTTCTTAGCGAAGAATTGTAAATTCATTTTTAGCATCTTGTGCACCTCCGTGTCTTATTCTCGATTCATGTTTAATTTAATATATTTAGAATATTCCTCTTCGATACCCTCAAGTCCAAAATATAAGTGTTTGAGTAGCAGTTGAAGATCTTTGTCTGAAGAGTTTTCATTAAATGAAGCACTCAGATAGCCTTCTTCTGTTTCTTTAATATCTAATTGGAAGTTTATTTCTAAAAAACGATTAATACTATTAATCGTACTAAATGTTAAAGCTGATACAGCTGAACATACAATGTCTTTTCCATAGTCGCCATACTCAGCATGACCACTTATCGTAAAAGCAATGATATTATCAGTCTCGTTTTTAGAAAAATCAGCTATAATCATTTGCTCACCATCTTAATTAAGCTTTAATTGAGTTAACTGTTAATTTTGTATACGGTTGACGGTGACCTTGTTTGCGATGTGAGTCCTTACGACGAATGTAACGGTAAGTTGTCACTTTTTTAGCACGGCCTTGTTTAACAATTTCAGCTTCAACTGTTGCGCCGTCTACTAATGGAGCGCCGACTTTAGTATCGTCTCCTCCAACAAACAATACTTCATCAAAAGTTACAGTGTCGCCAACTTCACCATTGATTTTTTCAACGAAGATTTCTTGGCCTTCTGTTACTTTTAATTGTTTACCACCTGTTTTAATAATTGCGTACATAAATGCTGCACCTCCTATAATTTTTCGGTAAATGTTTTAAGTCTATTTACCTTACTCAGACTCGCCGTCATAAGTGGCCTAAAGCTCTTTATACTTATTAACGAGCGGTTGTAGCTGTGGTGCTCACAAATACAACACTAATATTATAGCAACTGCAAAAACGGTAGTCAATGATTTTTTTTAATATCTTCAATTTACAATAGAAAAGAACACTAATCACTCAGTGTTCTTTTCATAAGCGTTTAAACTATTTATTTTTAATTTTATTCTTCTCGATCTCTCAATTGACTAATCATTTGATTAATATTAGGTCTAATATTTTCAATTTCTGAGACTGGTGCTCGATTAATAACTCCACGACTGTTAATATAATAGACTCTTGGTATGTAATTAGATTTATCATCTAATAAGTGATCAATTGAATATTTCTGATTATCAATTTTTATTTCAGATTTGCTTGAGAAAGTTCCTGCAATAACAGCCTCACAATTACCTTCATACCCGGCACTAACTACTCCTTCATGGTTTCCAATAATAAACACACTACCTGTCGCCCTTACATATCCACCAGGTTTAATATCCCCTATGATAACGACGTCACCTACTACATCAACCATCTTGCCAGGTTCCACATTTTGAAATTCAATATTAACTGTAGTATTTTTATGCCATTGAATAGCACTTTGATGACTTAAGACATTTGTTTTAAAAGTAACATTCCAAGTGGTTCGTTGCTTAACTAATTGTCTGATATCATTTTTTAAATCTTCTGGCAACAAACGGTTTGGTGTTTCGATCACTAATATAGATGAATCCTCTTCTCTCTTAATGTTCATCAATTGAATACTGAAGTTTCTCATTTCTTCTCTGATCTCACTTAATGAAGCTTCTTCGCTGATGATCAGTCGATACTCACTGCTTGATGCTTTAACTTTAAAATAATTCATTCTTTAAACCGTCCTTTACTCACTCAAATATGTAGCTAATTGGTCAAATAATGGAATTAAAAGTAAAAGTAACACAAAATTACCGGCAAAAGTAATACCAATGTACTGTGCCCAAAACTGACTAAAGGTATAACCGGTTAGACCAATCACGTTGTATATACTAAACACAAATAATTCATTAAATAAAATCATTGATGTACCAATAAACGTATAGGCAATCCATCCCGGATAGAAGTAATGTCTTAGCTGAATTGACATATAATACATTAAACTAAAAGAGGCCATATAAGGTCCTAATAAACCAGCATAATAAGAATCAAATAGAAAACCAATGACTAATCCTAAAAGAAACATATTCGTTTTTTGTAGTTTGATTGTGAAAATAACAAAACAAATGATGGTCAAACGCGGTGTTAGATAACCAATTGAAAAATGGAGTTGATCATGTATAACATTGGCTAGAAAACCGTCAGAGAGAAAGAAGAAAACAAGTATAAAAAATGGGAAAATTTTTGTTTTCCATTTTTCCATAACTATTCTTCCTCACTTTCTTCAAAATCTTCCGGTAAAATCGTTTCAGCTTCACGATTTACCACCGTTACTGTTTTTGTATTGTTAAAATCAGTAGCAGGTTTTACAAAAATAACTCGACCTAGACCTTGATTATCTAAAGTAACCTCACGAACTTCACCAATCACTAAGCCACTTGGGAATAATCCACCTAACCCTGATGTTGTTACTATGTTTCCTTCTTGAATGTCTAAATCAGAAGTGACTTGTGTCATCACTAGGTCCCCAGTCTCTTCTCTATACTCAGAAATTATACCGTAAACTGCATTACTATTTTTATTGGCATCATCATTGTCATTTTCTTCGGATGAGGCTGGTCGGTCTTTAATATTAATCTGAGCAGAAACACGATTTGATGATTCATCAACATTTGTAATTAAAGTGACTTTACTGCTGGAAGCGTTAGCTTCTGAAATAATACCAATTAATCCATTTTGATTCATAACAGGCATTGTTTCATTTACACCATCATCACTGCCAACATCGATAATTAAATTTTCAATCCATTGATCTGGATTACGAGAAATCACATTGGCTGCTACTGTTTGATACTCACTTAACGTATCACTAACGCCTAATTCTGCTTGCAGTTGTTTATTTTCTTCTCTTAAATTAGCAATTTCAGCATCTTTCTCGTATATTTTTTTTATTTCTCTTTTTAAAACTTGGTTCTCTTCAAAAGTATGTTGTATTTCCTCAACTGAATTGAAAGCTGTCATTACTGAATCAGCCGGCTTTGAAAATGATCGACCCACAAAGGCAGTGATGTCATTCGTCAAACCTTGTACAACATTATTACCACCACTTAAAGATAAAGTTACTAATGAAATAAAGATAATCACACTAATTAATAATACTATTAGCTTTTTATTCGTTAAAAAACGATTCATGCTACGCACCTCAATTTTTAAATCTTTATTCATTTTATCATAAGCAACCGTATAATCGTACTCTAAAATAATTTCTCTTCTAAGACAGCAATCAATAACAAGTCATCTCCTTTAAACCTTAAATCTAATATAAAAAAGAGCCCACAAAATATGAGCTCTCAAAACTATTTAAATTAACTTAATCTTCAATAGTTAGTGTTAAAGCGTTAATAGCAACAATGACCGTACTTAGTGACATTAAGATTGCTCCAACAGCCGGTGATAAAGTAAATCCTATAGGTGCTAAAATTCCTGCTGCTAATGGAATTGCTATGAAGTTGTAACCAGCACCCCACCATAGGTTTTGTTTCATCTTCTTCACCGTATTATATGATAATTCTAAAAATGATTTGATGTCCACTGGATTCGACTGAGTTAGAATAATATCAGCTGAATCAAGAGCAACTTGTGTACCTGCTCCAATCGCAATACCAACATCTGCTAAAGTTAATGAAGGCGCATCGTTTACACCATCGCCAACCATTATAACTGTTTTCCCTTCATCTTTTAATTTTTCAACTAACTGATATTTGTCTTCCGGTGATTGATTGGCTTTATATTCAACGTCAAGAGTATAAGCAACACTTTTTGCAGCATGTTCATTATCTCCAGTTGCCATAATCGGTTCAATTCCTAACTCTTTTAATGTTTGAATAAGATCTTTACTTGTATCTTTTAATTCATCTCCAAGTTCTACTGCACCAATTGCCTGCTCATTTTCTACTAATACACTTAATGTAGCACCAGGTTGAAGTTCAATATCCAAATCTTTCCCGTAAGCTTTTTGACTGATTAATTGGTAAGTTTTGTTATCTAGAACACCTTCAACACCCGAACCGGAAATGACTTCAATATTATCAAATGATCTAGCTTTCACTTCTTTATTTTTAGCATATTCAACAATTGAATTAGCTATAGGGTGACTTGATCCACTCTCAATCCCTGCCATGATGGCTAAAAGATCTTCCTCACTAAAATTATTATTCAATGAATCAATGGCTAGAACTTTAAATTCACCTGTCGTTAGTGTACCCGTTTTATCAAGAATCATAACATCAGCTCTCTTAGCTGCTTCAAGTGCTTGACGATCCTTCATTAATAGACCACGATTAGCACCTAAACTCGTGCTTCTTGCTACGACAAGTGGGATGGCCAATCCTAAAGCATGAGGACAAGCAATGACTAACGTTGTTACAGTGAAAGTAACAGCAGTAGGTAAGTCATCAATAAATAACCAGCTAACAAAGGCTATGATTGCTGCAACTAGAGCGATATAAAATAACCACCCTGCTACTTTTTGGGCCATATTTTCTGCATAAGAGGGTTGATTTTGCGCTTCATTTATCAGGTTTTGCACTTGAGAAATAAACGATTGATCTCCAGTCTCTGTAACTTCAACAAACAGTACACCGTCACCATTCGTTGATCCCCCAATAACTTCATCATCTCTTTCCTTTTTTACTGATTTTGATTCACCAGTAAGTAATGCTTCATTTATTCGTGACTCACCTCGAACAATAATACCATCTGCGGGTACATTTTCGCCCGCTTGTACTCTAACAACATCACCAACATTTAGATCAGCAACCGGCTTAGTTTGAATTTTGTTGTCTTCTAAAACTACGTGAGCTTCTTTAGGGATTAGTTCTGCTAACGACTGTTGAGCGTCACCAGCATCACCAATTGTTTTCATTTCAATCCAATGTCCTAAAAGCATGATTAAAATGAGCGATGCGAACTCAAAGAAAAAGTCCATTATCTCTGCCCCCGTTGTATATCTAGTGATCACTGCATACAAACTATATATATAAGATACAGTAACACCCAGTGAAACAAGCGCCATCATACCCGGTGATTTCTGTTTAAACTCTCCTACCGCTCCTTGATAAAACGGCTTACCCCCATAGATTAAAAGAATGGTAGATAAAATTGCTACGATGATATCAGAATACGGAAAAGTAAACTGAAAAAAAAATTCTACGCCCATCATCGGTGAAAGAATCATAATGATAATTCCCAGAGGTAATGATTTTAGAAATAACTCTTTAAAATTTCCATGATGGTGATGACCATGATCATGATGATCCTGTCCATGTTGGTTATGATTAGAATGAGTATGACCTGAGTGTTCAGCATGAAATTGATTTCCATTTTTATGATGATGGTGTTCATTCATATTTTGTTTATAATTGTGCTCATCGTGGTTCATTTTATTTCCTCCTATTTCTGATTTAATCTAAGTTTACATATGTAAACTTAAAAAGTCAAGTATATACCTTTAATATAGGATCTCTATCAAAGGTGTTTTCGTTTGAAATAAAAAAAGCGAAGCACATGGCTTCGCTTTTTATTTTAAATTAGTTTTTTGTTACGTTAGCAGCTTGTGGTCCACGAGCGCCTTCTTCAATTTCAAAGGTAACCTCTTGACCTTCTTCTAAAGATTTGAAACCTTCATCATTGATTGCTGAGAAGTGTACGAATACGTCGTCCGCTCCTTCACGCTCGATAAATCCAAAACCTTTTTCTGCGTTAAACCATTTTACTGTACCATTTTCCATGTTACATTTCCTCCTCGTGCTATGCGCACATATATATTAACATTGTTGCAAAAGCTACGAATTGGAATTTTTATTTCACAAAACTTTAACTTCTTAACAAAATGCTATATTTATTATAACACACTCACAATTAATTAACAACCTCATTTACTTAATTAATTACTTTGGTTCATTTTTTCGTAAATAGAAATAGCACTAGATTCTGAGACGTTTAATATATCTGCTAATTTAATTACTGAACCTTTTAATTGGAATATTCCTTTATCATATAATTTTTAACAATATTAATTTTTATTTTTAAACACAAGGCAATATTTTCATTCAGTAACGTAGGATCATTTATTAATAATCATATCTGGTATAGTATCAACAAAACTTCAACAGTTTCACTGCTTAGGTCTTCTATTTAAGGTTCTTCTTGTTCATCAGCTATCAGAACAGATAAATCAATGTTACCAAGCTTCATAATTTCTTTTAAACGGATTGATAAATTGAAATGACACTATTAATGCATAACATTCCTTTTAATTCACCTTAATCAGTTGTATTGAAACATGTCAATCCTTATATGGTTTTACCACTTGCGTTAACAACTGCTTTATAGCTTGTTGCAAAAGGTTTCTTTTATAAAAAACCTTCTTCTCTTAAGCTCACAAACTCGTCATCACCAACTATTATATGATCTAATAATTCAATACCTATAATTTCACCCGCTTGTTCTAGCCGTTTCGTAAACTGATAATCCGCTTCAGAAGGCATTGGATTACCACTTGGGTGATTATGTCCAATAATTAATCGTGCAGCTGAGCTTCTAACACCAATACGGAAAATTTCTCTAGGATGAGCAATAGAACTGTTTAAAGAACCTTTAAAGACAATCTCTTTTTTAATAATTTGATTTTTAGTGTTTAAATAAAGAGCTACAACATTTTCTTGATGCAATCCCCCTATTTCATCAATTAAATATTGACCAACCCACTGACTCGAGTGGATGGTATCACCTTTTACTGTCTTTGATTTAAAGATACGTTTGCCCATCTCTATTGTTGCTAATAGTTCAAGAGCTTTAGTTGGACCGATACCATTAATTGTTATCAGTTCTTCATAAGAAATAGTGCTTAACTCTTGTAATTCTCCGATCGTCTCTAGGAGCTCAAGAGCCACTTGCATCACACTGGCATGCTTCGTTCCCGTACGCAATAAAATAGCGATTAATTCTTGATTAGATAAAGCTTGTGCACCATATTGAATTAAACGTTCTCTTGGTTTTAATTCTTTAGGTAATAGATGAAATACTGTTTGAGTCATATAAAAAGTCCTTTCAACGCCCTGTAATGTTTTTGTAATATACTATACGCATTAAAAGGACATAATTATTTTTTAATTTAAATATTTTTTCACTTCAGATAAATTATCTAATACAGCATAAGCTTTTTCATGAGCTTCTTTATCTGGTTTCAATAAATCTGGAATCATAATAACTGGAATCCCAGCTTCATAGGCAGCACGAACACCATTTAAAGAGTCCTCCAGTACAAGAGTTTCTTCTTTTTTAGTATCTAATTTTTCCAGTGCTTTTAAGAAAATATCCGGTGAAGGTTTAGCGTGTTTAACTTCGTCTCCCCCAACGGTATCTATAAAGTACTCTCTGACATCGTTATTTGTCGTGATAGTTTCAACTAACCATTTTTCAGAACTGGATGCAATAACTGCTTCCAATTCTTTTTCTTTTATGAAATCTAATAAGTCTATTAAGCCTTTTTTCTTATCGATGTGACCTGCCGTTAACATCTCATGGGCAATGGCATTTGATTCATCAACGAAGCGGTCTATTTTTTCTTTCTCATCGAATTCTTTATACATACCAGCGAAAAAATCTTTATCGCTCGCACCTACATATTTCAGATAAAAATCTTTGGTAAATGGTAAGCCAATATCATCAGCTGTTTTTTGATTTGCTTTGTAATAAATGGCTTCGGTGTCAAACATTAATCCATCCATATCAAAAATGATTGCTTTGAATGTCATACTATGCCTCTCTCAATTCTTTCATCTTCGCTAATTGTTTTTCAACAGATTGATATTTCTCTTGATAAGTTTTACCTTTATCTCTTTCTTCTTGGACAATTTTGTCAGGTGCATTGTTCACAAATTTTTCATTTGATAATTTCTTGTTCACACGATCAATTTCTGATTGCCATTTAGCTAATTCAGCTTCAAGACGTTTAATTTCTTCACCGAAGTCAACTAAACCTGCAAGTGGCAGATAAATTTCAGCACCTGATACCACTGCTGATTTCACTTCAGATGGAACATCAACTTCTGTATCAATAATTAAATCATTTGGATTACAAAATCGATCAATGAACGATTGGTTTTCTGTTAAGAATGCTTTTGACTCTTCAGATTTCGCTTTAATAATCATATCAATCGGATTTGAGATTGGACGATTTGCTTCTACACGAATTTGACGTACTGCGTGGATTAACTCGATTAATGTACTCATGTTAGTAATAGCATCTTGATTGGTATATTTTTCGTCCACAGTCGGATATGGCGCTGTCATAATTGAGTCACCATCATGTGGAACATGTTCCCAAATATTTTCTGTTACAAATGGCATGAATGGGTGAAGTAGTCTTAAGATGGCATTTAAAACATAAGCTAAAACACTTTTAGCTGTTTCCTTTTGGTTTTCTGTTCCTTCGCTTAAGACTTCTTTCGTCATTTCAATGTACCAGTTACAATAGTCATCCCAAATAAATGAATACAATTCTTTACCAGCTAAACTGAACTCAAATTTTTCTGAATGTTCAGTGACTGTTTCGATTGTTTCATTAAGACGAGCTAGAATCCATTTATCCGCAACTGTTTGTTCACCATCGATATTAATGTCTTCATAAGAAAAATCACCCAAGTTCATTAATACGTAACGGGATGCATTCCAAATCTTGTTGATAAAATTCCATGCTGCGTCCATCTTTTCATAACTGAAGCGAATATCTTGGCCTGGAGTTGATCCATTTGTTAAGAACCAACGCAGTGAATCAGCGCCATATTGATCGACAACATCCATTGGGTCAATTCCGTTACCAAGTGATTTACTCATCTTCTGACCATCTTCCGCACGAATTAAACCATGGATTAACACATGCTCAAATGGGCGTTCATCAGTAAACTCTAATGATTGGAACATCATACGTGCTACCCAAAAGAAAATAATGTCATACCCAGTCACTAACGTATTCGTTGGGAAATAACGTTTAAAGTCTTTAGCCTCTTCATTTGGCCAACCCATTGTTGAAAATGGCCATAATGCAGAACTGAACCAAGTATCTAACACATCTGGATCTTGCTCCCAGTTTTCAATATCTACTGGTGGCTCTTCAGCAACATACACTTCGCCTGTTTCTTTATGATACCAGGCCGGAATTTGGTGACCCCACCATAATTGACGTGAGATAACCCAGTCATGGACATTTTCCATCCAGTTAGTAAATGTTTTTTCAAAACGCTCTGGAACAAAGTGAACTTTTTTGTCTGTATTCTGGTTATCTAATGCTTCTTTAGCTAACTCATCCATCTTCACAAACCATTGCGTCGATAAGCGTGGTTCAACGACTGCATTCGAACGTTCTGAGTGACCAACACTATGATTGTGTTTTTCAATTTTCACTAACACACCAAGTTCTTTCAGGTCTTCAACAACTTGTTTACGTGCTTCAAAACGGTCTAACCCTTCATATTTGCCTGCTTTTTCATTCATCAAACCATTATCATGCATGACGTTAATACGTTCTAAATCATGACGATTACCAATTTCAAAGTCATTTGGATCATGTGCTGGTGTAATTTTTACAACACCGGTACCGAATTCTTGGTCAACGTATCGGTCTGCAACAATTGGAATTTCACGGTCCATTAAAGGTAATGTAACTGTTTTACCAATTAAATCTTGATAACGTTTGTCATCTGGGTGAACAGCGACTCCACTATCACCTAACATCGTTTCTGGACGAGTTGTGGCGATTTCAACAACACCTGAACCATCAGTTAAAGGATAGTTCATATGGTAAAATGCCCCCTCGACGTCTTTATGAATCACTTCAATATCACTTAATGCCGTCTGAGCAGCTGGATCCCAGTTAATAATATATTCACCGCGATAAATTTTACCTTTGTTATAAAGATCAACAAATACTTTTTTAACCGCATTGTTTAAACCTTCATCGAGTGTAAAACGTTCGCGACTATAATCTACCGAGAGTCCAATTTTACCCCACTGTGCACGGATATTCTCAGCATATTCTTCTTTCCAATCCCAAACACGTTTAATAAACTCATCTCTACCTAAATCATGACGCGTTTTATTTTCTTCTTTGCGGATTTTCTCTTCAACTTTCGCTTGTGTAGCAATCCCAGCATGATCCATCCCTGGTAACCATAGCGTATCGTAACCTTGCATCCGTTTTTGACGAATGATAATATCTTGAAGCGTTGTATCCCACGCATGTCCTAAGTGTAATTTTCCTGTCACATTTGGTGGTGGGATAACTATTGAATAAGGCTTTGCATCTGGGTCTTCACTTGGTTTGAACACACCACTATCCACCCACTTTTGATAACGGCCTTCTTCTACTGCCTTTGGATTATATTTACTTGACATATTTATTTTATTTTTGTCCATCTCATTACCTCAACTTTCTGTATTAAAAAACTCGTCCTAAATGAATAGGACGAGTCGTTATTCTCGCGGTACCACCTAAGTTATACCGCTCTCTAAGGAGCAGTATCTCTCATACAGGATAATGGCCTGTTAACCAGATAAAATTACTCATTCTTCATTTTACCAACTTGTAAGCTACTTCTAAACATGTGCCTCCGTTTCACCGAATTCGGATGCTCTCTAATATTATGTTTTTACTTCTCTTACGCCTTGTTATTAAAAACAGTGTATCATATTTTTGGATTTTACAAAAGTATATTCTTTACAGAAGCCCTTCAAAGTCACTGACCAGTTTATCGGATCCCATTTGGCCTGGTTTTATCATTTCAATTTTAATGCCCGCTAATGATCTTTCGATTAAGCCATCAATGTCTAAAGCTTTTTCATAACGTTTAGCATTTTCAACTCTTGGTTTAGTTTTTGGTTTGGACGGTGCAAAAATTGTACAGCAATCTTCAAATGGTTGTGTTGCTAAATCATAAGTATCAATATCATATGAAACATCAATAATCTCATTTTTATCCATGGCAATTAATGGTCTTAAGACTGGTGTTGATGTCACTTCATTAATCGCTTGCATACTCTCTAGTGTTTGTGAGGCTACTTGTCCTAGCGACTCACCCGTTACAATCACATAACCATCACGCATTTGTCTAATACAATCAGTTAGTCGAAGCATCATGCGCCGAGTAATAGTCATTGTATAACCTTCTGGAATGTTTTCTTTAATCTTCTCTTGAATTTCAGTGAACGGCACTTCGATAAAAGCAATCGGACCACTATACTGGGCAATTTTAGCAGCTAAATCTTTTGCTTTTTGTAAAGCTTGCGGACTTGTATATGGCGGACTGTGAAAGTGAACCGCTTCTACTTCCATACCACGTTTCATTCCTAAGTATCCTGCCACTGGAGAATCAATACCACCTGATAGCATTAACATCCCTTTACCTGACGTCCCAACCGGTAAACCTTTTGCTCCTTGAATCGTATCGGTTGAGATATAAATAGCTTTTTGACGGACTTCCACTCGAATTTTTAAATCTGGATCTTCCATTTTTGCTTTTAATTCAGGGACAGCATTAATAGCAGCAGCACCTAACTTGCGATTTAACTCCATTGAATTGTATTCAAAGGTATGATCTGCTCGGTGTGTATCAATTTTAAACGTCATACCATCATAATATTTATCTTTTACAATTTGAGCAATCATGTCTTCTGCCGCTTCTAGTGATTTTTCTACTTTCACAGCTGGTGACATATTTTGAATCCCGAAGACATATTTTAAACGGTCGATCACTTCTTCACCATGAGCAGTATCATTTAATTGAATATGCATACGGTCACGTGACCAGTTAACATCAATATGATCTAAACCATCCAATACACTGCGCACATTTTTGGCTAGTACACGGATGAAATCTTTTATATTTTTTCCTTTAGTTGATAATTCACCATAGCGAATCATAATTTCATCAATTTGCATGTTACTCTCCTTTTAAGATTTACGAACAATTTCGAATTCTTTATAAATTTTATCAAAAGCATTGAGGAAAGTATCCACTTCTGCTTCTGTATTTTCAGTAGACAGACTTACTCTCACTGCCGTCTCGGCGACATGGTGTGGAATGCCCATTGCGGTTAAGGTACTTGAGTCTTTACTGCTCTTGCTTGAACAGGCACTAGTTGTCGACAAAAATATATCATATTTTTCAAACGCATGAACGGTTACTTCGCCGCGTACATTCTTGATACCAAAACACAAAACATGAGGCGAGCCATTTTCAGGACTAAAAATAACGATATCTTCAAATTTTTTAATATAATTTCTGATTTTGTTTGTTAATTGATCTAAATCTAACTGCTTCGCTTTTTCTTGATGTAGCCGGTAAGATTTAGCCATGGCAGCAATTGCTGGTAGGTTCTCTGTACCGCTTCTTAATGTTTGCTCTTGTCCTCCACCATGAATTAAAGGTGTTATATTTTTTCCTTCTTTTATATAGACAAAACCCACACCTCTTGGCCCGTGGAATTTGTGTGAAGAAAAGACCGCCATATCTATGCGGCTATCCCTACCAAGATTCAAATCGATATAATGCGCTTGGACAGCATCAATATGAAAATGAACAGTCGGATATTTTTGTAGTATTTGACCGATCTCTTCTAATGGCTGGATAGTCCCTATTTCATTATTAACCGCAATAATAGAAACTAAAATAGTATCTTTTCTTAAAATTGCTTTTAACTCTTCTAAATCAATCACACCATTGGAATCAACGGATAAATAGGTTACCTCAAAGCCTTCTTTTTCAAGTTGACTCATCGTATTTAGAACTGCGGGATGCTCAATCTTTGTGGTAATAATATGTTTTCCGTAGAAAGATTTTTCTAGCGCAGTTCCTTTAATAACCCAGTTGTCACCTTCAGATCCACCACTCGTAAAATAAATTTCATTTGG
Source organism: Alloiococcus sp. (assembly GCA_035301245.1). Taxonomy (GTDB): domain Bacteria; phylum Bacillota; class Bacilli; order Lactobacillales; family Carnobacteriaceae_A; genus Alloiococcus. The sequence goes on from DATGUS010000072.1 coordinate 41,044, forward strand.
TTTTACACGTAATTCATTAGCAATTTGCTTTCTCGAGTGTTCAAGTAATTGTGATGTCACAGTTCCCAGTTCATGTAAACTAGATGGATTTCCAAAATAGTTTTGACTAACTGATACATAAGAATCCAGTGATTCAGGATAAATTTTTGTTGTGGCACTATTATCAAAATATATCAATGTTCCTATCCCTTTCCTGTTTATAACTGTCGTATTATATCAAATATTAGACTATTAAAAAAGGCTTACTATTTAAAATAATACATTACAGAATGAAAGAGAGAGTTAGTGACATTCATCATCTATACTCTCTCTTAAACATATCCCCATAAAGTAACTCTTAGCGACTGGCTATATATTCTTGTTCGACTGCTTGAACCATATTTGGGTTAATTGAATTTAATTTATTTTGTACCACTATGAATGATGATTCATAGTCATAATCTTCATTAAATAACTTCTCACTTTGAGCAATAGTCTGAGCCACATCAGGATACTCTTCTTTATATTGGTAAAGTTTTTGAGCCATCATTTCTGTTAGAACAGCATGGTTAATGACAGATTGCGTATGAGTTTCTAAATTATTTAATTCTTCTTTACAAATAGCTATCAAATCATGAGTCTTTTCAACTTTTAGACGTGGACGATTTAACTCATCAGATAATGCAGACAACTGACCCATTACATAAGTATAGAAATCAGTGTAGTCAGCAGGAACACCTGGTAAGTTTTCGCGAATAATACGTCGACGAATATTTCTTGCTTCTGTTTCCATTTTTGATAACTGTTCTTTTAATTCAACTTCCATATCACGGTAGCTATATAATTGATCTGTCACATCGTTTTTTGTGTCATTTAATTGAATTAATTCATTTTTAATTAAAGTCAATGTTTTTAATGCTTCCGAATAAGGCGTGAAATTATTTTCTAAGTTGTCAACAATCTTTTGATACTTACCTTCTAAGAATTCAACCGATTCTTTAAGCTCATGAATTTGATCTGATTCATTATGTACTAATACATAACTTTGAGATACGCGGTCAATTTCGAAGAATAACACACGAACTTCTTCGCGCAAGTAATAGATTGCTTTTTGAACGGATGGAATTAATTCATCTACTTCGATACGAGCATCTACTTCAACTTCCATTCGTTCATAGATGTCATCAATATCTTCTGCAATTTCTTTAGATAATTGACGCCCTTCCTTAATATTCAAGTCGCCCATTAAATCGTTTAGTGTCGTAATTCTTTCGTTGACTTCCTTAACCTCTTCAGGTATTGGTCGACCGTTGAAAACAAAACCATCATTAACTAATGCAGAGAATGACTGTGATATTTCTTCTAATTGAGGATAGAAATCATCTGTAATCGTTGATAATACTTTCGGTACATCATTTAAGTAAGTTTGCATATCGATGATCATTTCATTTAACTGGATAATCACCGAGCGAGCTTCTTCGTGGTCACCCCACTTCGTTACTTTTTCGAAGTGTTTAAATTCTTTTTCCATATTAGCTAATTTACCTTCTAAGGCATCAACAGCTTGTCCGTACGATAAACTATTTTCTAATAGTCGCTTGCGAACTGATTCATATTTTTTCTCAATTTCATGAATTCGGTGAGCGTTGGCTTCTTCACGATTAATAAGTTCTTCTAGGGAATTAGAAAGTTTCAGTAAGTCGTCATCGATATCTTCTAATTCTTCATGAGCTAATTGCTGATAACCTCTTGTTGCCTTAAAACGATAACGTTCATTAGTCTGCTCAGCTAAAAATAAATGGTTTTCTACGGTAATATTTCTACCTGAGAGAATTTGTTCCCAAATATTTTCTAAACTTTCAGCATACTCTTTTGACTTCCCAGTAATATCCATCTTTTTAACTTTGTTCAATCTTTGAGTCGGAAGCCCTTCTAAGAGTTCTTTCTTTCTATTTTTTAATTCAGCAATATTGTTGTGATTTTGCTTTTTGAAAATAAAAAAACCTATGAAAATTGCGATAATAATTGCAATAACGATAATTAATATATATTCGATAGGCATGTCGTTCCCTCCAATGAATGGTCTTTTACAGTTAATATATAGTATATCAAAAAAATGACCCTTATGTTATACTGTTCTTAATTTTCTTAATGATTTTAATAAGAGAAAGTAGGTAAATTCATGATAAAATTAAATTATACATTGACAAAACAGCTAAAAGCATTACTTGATAATGAAACGAACTTTATAGCTAACCTAAGTAATGCCTCGTCACTATTGTATCACTCTTTAAAAGATGTTAACTGGGCGGGATTTTATCTCTGGAATGACCAAGCAAATCAGCTGATATTAGGCCCTTTCCAAGGTCAAGTAGCATGTAATCGGATCGATTTTGGCTTAGGGGTTTGTGGTACTGCTTTTAAAACAAAAGAAACACAACGAGTTAAAGATGTACACCAATTCCCAGGGCACATTGCTTGTGATTCAGCTAGCAACTCTGAAATTGTAGTTCCTTTTTATCGAAAAAATCAGCTCATCGGTGTTCTTGATATTGACTCACCAAAGTTTGATCGCTTTACTGAAGAAGATCAACAAATGATTGAAGAGTTCGTAAGTGTATTGAATTTATATTTGTAATATTTGATGATTATCTTTAAACATAACTTCTACTTTTAATACTTTATGTAGAAGTGAGCTCTTGACTTTTATATAAAATTATGTAAACACATTTTCAAGATAAGAAAGTTTTTAATCGACAATTTGGTAAAGCCATCTTAGCCATGAAGATATACAGCGAGAATAACGACTCTAGCCATATATCGCTTAATGGCGCTTTGAGACTGGTAAGTTTAGCAGGTCAGTATGACATTAAAACTTATACAATGCTATTGTCTCTTAATGACAAGATGAGTCAAATAGCATAGAATAAATTTATTTTTTTGTTAACAAGTCTTTTTAATAACACACTAAAAAATAAAAGCTCGCATATAAACCATGCGAGCTTTGTTATATTTAAAGTTATTCGATTAACGGTTGTAGAACTCAACGATGAATGACTCTTCAATTTCTTGAGGCATTTCTTCACGTAATGGAAGGCGAGTTAAACTACCTTCTAATTTATCTTCATCGAATGTTAAGAATTCTGGACGACCAAATAATGATTCAACAGATTCTTTAATAATTGATAAGTCACGTGAGCGTTCACGAACACCAATAACTTGTCCAACTTCAACTAAATATGATGGAATGTCTACACGTTTACCATCAACTGTAATATGACCGTGGCTAACTAACTGACGTGCTTGACGACGAGTTGAAGCTAACCCTAGACGGTAAACTAAGTTATCTAAACGACGTTCTAATAAGATCATAAAATTAGTACCTAATTTACCTTCACGGATTTTACCAGCTTCTAAGAATAAGTTGTAGAACTGACGTTCATTAACGTTATATAAATAACGTAACTTTTGTTTTTCTTTTAACTGTAAACCGTATTCTGATAATTTGTTACGGCTTGTTGGTCCGTGTTGTCCTGGTGCATATGGACGACGTGCTAATTCTTTGCCTGTACCTGAAAGTGAAATCCCTAAACGACGAGATTTTTTCCATGATGGTCCTGTATATCTTGCCATAATTAAATTCCTCCAATAATTTTGTTTGGAGTAAAATAACGAAATTGAAGCTCAGTGCTCGTGCAGTTCCTTTTAATTTTCGCTTATTGCAGCCGCAAGTTACTCATTCGCACTGATAGTGCAAGGAACTGTTGACGACTTCACCACTTCATGCTGCATTATTTTACACAATCACTATCATATCCAAATAAACACTCAATGTCAAGTTTTCTTACAATGTTTAGTTTTCAAACTATTTTAATAACCTGATACTGTTTTACTCTTCTGCAAGAGCCATATGTGTTTCTAATGCTAATTTGTATAATGGCATCAACATATGATAAGTATCTTTAATGAATGCCATTTGTGCTTTACTGTTAGCTAAAAATGGACTATTTGATTCAATAATACGCCCAAACATGATCTCACCTTTTTTGATATTAATAACCCGATCTAACGCAGCTAACATGCTATCTTTTGAATAATCAACGATATCAGTCTTCGTATGATCCTTCATAATTTTAAAGTCTGGACCAAAACCTTTCCATATTTCACTATTTTTTTTAAGCTTTTCAACAATCGGAATTTCATATTTTGGGTTATCAATCATCGCAAATGCAAAAAAAATAAATTCTTCATTGATTTGAATTTGAAAATGTGGATATTTTTTATAGCCTCTTTTATCTCCCCCGAAAGCACACCACGTACTTTCAGGTGGGTGAACCGTTCGTCTTAAGTGCTGTGCAATATGAAATTCGTTTAAATAACCAGATTGTTTATTTAAATCTTCAATAATTGTATCATGAATTTCTTCGAAAACGGGTTGAATCTCTTTTCTAATTTCTTTCATACGACTCTCTAGACCATCGACATTAAACACTTTAAAAGTCTCTTTTGTAAAATAATTCATTTTCATCACCTCTTTCATTATAGCAAAAACACTTTTTTGAAAACGCTTAATCTATGAATCTTTTCATATTTTCATAATAATGTTATAATTAATTACATCGTAAGATATTCAAGGAGGACAAAATATGATTATTGGAGTTCCTAAAGAAATAAAAGCTCTAGAAAACCGAGTGGCTATGACACCAGATAATGTTCGTGTGTTGGTGCAAGATGGTCATACGGTTTATGTAGAAACAAACGCTGGTGAGGGTTCAAACTTCAGTGACGAAGCATATGAAAAAGCAGGTGCTGAAGTTAAAGATTCTGTAGCGGATGTATGGAAAGCAGATATGATTGTTAAAGTTAAAGAACCCCTTAAAGAAGAGTATCAATACTTCTATGAAGGACAAATTATCTTCACTTACCTACACTTAGCAAATGATGAAGCATTGACAAAGGAATTAACTGATAAAGGCGTCACTGCTATTGCCTATGAAACAATTGTTGAAAACGGTAAGTTGCCATTATTAACACCAATGAGTGAGGTTGCCGGTAAAATGGCTGTACAAGCCGGGGCTCGTTTCTTAGAAAAAATTCAAGGTGGTAAAGGTATCCTACTAGGTGCGGTTACTACTGTACCAAAAGCAAAAGTAACCATTATTGGTGGCGGAATTGTTGGAGAGAATGCTGCGAAAATTGCAAAAGGTATGGGTGCAGATGTTACTATTCTAGACTTAAACCCTGAGCGATTAGCAGAATTAGAAAACATCTTCAATGACAACGTAAACACAGTGATGTCAACACCTACAAATATCGCAAAAGCAGTTAAGGACAGTGACCTTGTTATTACAGGTGTCTTAATTGCTGGAGCTAGAGCACCTATCTTAGTTACTGAAGACATGGTTAAATCAATGGATGAAGGTTCAGTAATCGTTGATATCGCGATTGATCAAGGTGGAAACGTTGAAACATCATCTCACGCCACAACTCATGATGAACCTATTTATACTAAACATGGTGTTATTCACTACACTGTTGCTAATATTCCTGGTGCAGTACCACGTACTTCTACAATGGCTTTAACTAACGCTACCTTAAACTATACAAGAACTTTAGCAAGTAAAGACCTTAAAGACGCTTTTGAAGACCCAAGAATTGCTTCTGGTGTGAACGTATATAAAGGAAAATTAACTAACAAAGCTGTGGCAGAATCCTTCCAAATTGACTACAATTCACTAGAAGACTTATTAGACTAATTAAATTTAGAAAATAAAGCATTTTAAAAAGCCATCGAAGCGTAAAAACTTACGTTTCGATGGCTTTTTGTTTTGATATTTTAATTGACTACCTGTTATTCAAATACTACACTAACTTCTTCCATCATTTTAGAAAAAGCTTGGGTGCCTCCTTCAGATAAGTACCATACATCCGGCGTTAAATAAATAATCTGATCTGTTTCATAAGCGGTAGTTTGTTGAATTAGGGAATTATCTGTGAAATCATCTGATGCTTCCCCACCAATCGCTGCTGTACGATCCATCACAAAAATAACATCAGGATCTTGATCTAATATATATTCATAGGAAATATCCATCCCATGTCGAGAAGATTCAATTTCTTCATCAACTGGTGTGAAACCAAATAAATCATGAACAAATCCAAATCGTGAACCACTGCCGTAAGTAGACAATGATCCTTCATTGGTCATAATAAATAAAGTTGATAAATCTGAGTCTTCTGTTAATTGCTGCAGCTCTTCTAATTGCTTAGTTAAATCTCCTTCAATTTGTTCCGCTTCATCTTCAATATCAAAAATTTTCGAATAACGTACTAAATTATTTTGGATAGTGGGCCATAATTCATTATTATTGTTACTCAAATCAATCGTCGGCACAAATTTACTTAAGCCATCATAACTATCCCTCGAACGACCGGATACGATGGCCATATCTGGTTCATTCGCATTTGTTATTTCATAGTCTACTTCATGTAATGTTCCAGCAATCGGTAAATCTTTATACTCATTGAGGTGCCCAGGCAAATTCTCTGTCGATGTAACAACGACACGATCACTCAACCCTAAATCTTGTAATATATCTAACTGCCCATTATCAAAAACAGCTAAACGTTCTGGATCTTTAGGCACCGATACGCTTTCATTCCTAGCATCATCTATGGTTACTGTCGATTTTTCTTGATCGGTTCCTTGTTCATTTTCATTCGTATCTCCACAAGCTACAAGTAAAGTAGCTGATAAAAGTAATGCTGTGCTTAGTGATTTTTTCATTTATTATGTCTCTCTTCCATTTAATTGTAATACAACACCATTTTTTTGTTATTTTTTTCTAATATTTCAACATCCATCTCGAAAAGTTCATCCAAAACAGGTTTAGTAATGACTTCATCAACCGTTCCCGTTTTAAACAACTGACCATCTTTCATGGCAATAATATTATCAGCATAAGCTGCCGCGTAATTAATATCGTGTACCACAACGATGACGGTTTTATTTAAATCATCAACTAATTGACGAATGGTACGCATCATCTTCACTCCATAACTCATATCCAAGTTATTTAATGGTTCATCGAGTAAAATATAATCGGTATCTTGGCATAATACCATAGCAATCAAAGCTCGTTGAAGTTGACCGCCAGAAAGTGTGTCAATATACTGATATTGCAAATCTTTTAGCCCTAAGTAAGAAAGTGCTTTTTCGACTTTACCCAAGCAATTCGCATTCAACCGTCCTTTTGTGTATGGAAAACGCCCAAAAGAAACTAATTCTCTCACTGTTAAGCGAATATTCATATGGTTTGTTTGCTTTAAAAATGATAATCTTTTCGCTAATTCATCTTGTCTGTATGTCTTGACCTCACTCCCATCAATAGTAATAAAACCATGATCACTGGGTACAAGACGGCTAATAATTTCAAGTAACGTACTTTTACCAGCCCCATTCGGTCCGATACAAGCTGTCATTTTTCCTTTTTCAATAGGTAATGTCACATCAGAGACAACGGCTTTATCTCCAAATGTTTTCGTTACGTGTTGTAAATCCATCATTAGATTTGATTCCTTTCTCTGACAATTAAGTATAAGAAGTAAATTCCACCGACTAATTCAATGATGACCCCGACTGATGTTCGCACTGGTAAAAGATGTTCGACAACAAATTGACTTCCTATAAGTAAGATCGTTGTTAACAATGTCCCACCAAAAAATATAGCCGTATGCTTATAAGTTGAAAATAGTCGGTAAGATAAGTTGGCTCCTAAGAAACCTAAAAAAGTTACCGGACCGACTAACGCTGTGGACACAGCTGTTAAAATACTCACAATAATAAATAAACTAAAGTATTCTCGACTCACATTTACACCGAGTCCTTTTGCATAGATATCCCCTAAATGAAGGACATCTAACGTGTTCGAATGAAATATTAAATAAATAATGATAGGTACAGATATTAAAAATGTAATCCATACAAGTGAGGTATCAATGGTATTAAAACTAACCAATGTTCGTGACAGTATAGATTCAAATTCGTTCGGATCAATCAGCGCTTGCATAAAGGTCGTTAGATTACTCATTAACGTTCCAAATATTAAGCCTGTCATTAAGAGTAAATAAATACGTCCCGGATAAACTTTAAAAAATATATAAAACAAGCTTAAACTGCCAATACTCATCAAGAGTGTACTTACTAGGAAATTGATTTGGGCATTAATAACCAAAACATGAGAAGATCCAAATAAGAAAATTATGACTGTCTGGAATAAACCATACAGACTGTCTAGACCAATAATACTTGGACTTAAAATGTTATTTTTAGTAATCGTTTGAAACACGATTGTTGCTATAGACGTACTCATACCGACGAGTAGAAAAGTAGGAATACGAGCAACTCTTAAATTCAGTGCAAAAGCTAAATTTTCTCTTGTGTTATAAAATAAATAAAGAACTATTAATAATATTAAAAGAACAGTTAATAAAACAAAATGTATATATTTTTGGTACTTATTGAGCATTACTTTCACCTCTTAAAATTAAAAATAAAAATAATGCACTACCGATGACGCCAACAACCACACTAATCGGTAATTCATACGGAGCGATAATTACTCTAGCGAAAATATCACACAGTATTGTAAATAAAGCACCAAATAAAGCTGTCGGAAATAATATCTTTTTAAAGTTATCTCCTGCTTTAAGTGATATTAAGTTCGGTACAATAATCCCAACGAATGGAATGGACCCTACTGTAAGTAATACAGATGTTGTTCCTAAAGCTACAATTAAAATACCTACAAACTCTATAGTGTTATATGAAATGCCTAACTGAGTTGCCATCTCTCTCCCTAATCCCATGACTGTAAAATAGTGAGCAAACATATATATAAAAATTAAAACAGGGAAAGCCAGAAAAATTAAGGTATAATTATCAGACGTAACCATTGAAAAATTCCCTTGCAACCATGCACTCACGTTTTGAACAAGTTCGTATCTTAGGGCAAAATAGCTTCCAATCGAGTTGATTACATTCCCAAACATTAAACCAATTAATGGAATCATGATCGATTTATTATGTTTCAACGTTCTCAGTGAGAACACAAAGATTAATGTGCCTAATGTTGAAAATAAGAACGCAAAGATTATTTTTTGAAAATAAGTCCCTGATGACAAAAGTATCATTGACATTATGACACCAAAGCGTGCACTGGACAAAGTCCCGGCCGTAGTCGGAGACACAAATTTATTTTGGGTTAATTGCTGCATCACTAAGCCGGCAATGGCTAAAGTTGAACCTGATAATATTAAACTGATTGTTCTAGGTATGCGGGTTGTCATTAAAACAAGTCTTTGAACGTTCGTCAATGAAAACAAATTAAAAATAGATAGATTTTGAACACCAACAAACAGTGAGGCGACTGCAACAAAAAATAGCATGAAGATGCCACTAAGACGTAACCAATACCTAGTACTTTTAAGATGCAAGTAATCAACTCTCCTTTCTTAAAATAAGAATATTAATTGAAAACGATTCTCATTTTCTTTACGTATATTGTAACGAATAATTTTTATTTTCGCAATATCTTATTAATAAATCGTTGATATTTCTTTATTTTTATATGTATATAGTTACATAAAACAAAAAAGAGATGGTCTTTTTGACCATCTCTAGATTATATTATTCTAATGTACTTTATACAACACCTTGTAATTCCATCGCTTTCAAGACACGTTTTGCTCCGGCGATATTGGCGCCTAAAACAAGGTTGTCTTTATCACCGTGTTCTTCAGCCGCTTCACTACAAACATCGTAAATATCTTTCATAATACTTTTTAATTGTGTATCTACCTGTTCGAATGTCCAAGATAAACGTTGTGAGTTTTGCGACATCTCTAAAGCTGAGACGGCTACCCCTCCCGCATTAGCTGCTTTACCAGGACAGTGAATAATATCACTATCTGCAAAAACTTTCATACCTTTATTGTCTACTGGCATATTTGCGCCTTCAGCAATCACAAGAGGTCCAGATTTAACGATTTTATGAGCTAACTCTTCATCAATTTCATTTTGTGTTGCGCATGGAAGAGCAATATCATATTTCTCTTCAATTAACCAAACTGATTTATCTTTATGATATTCGGCATCTTTATGATCTTTTAAATAATCTTCCAATGTATGATTCGGATCACTCTTAATTTCTATAACACTATCAGCATCAATACCATTAGGATCAGTTAAATAACCGCTGCGATCAGAACAAGCAATAACCGTTGCACCAAGTTCGGATGCTTTTTTAATGGCATAACTTGCCACATTACCTGATCCTGAGACAACCACTTTCTTACCTTCGAATGAATCGTTACGGTCATCTAAAAGGTTATTCACAAAATAAATTAACCCAAATCCAGTTGCTTCAGTTCGACCGATGCTCCCCCAAAAAGTTAGTGGTTTACCAGTTAACACACCGGGTGTAATTTCTTTAAGTCGCTTATATTGACCAAACATATAAGAAACCTCTCTTGCATGAACACCAATATCTCCTGCTGGTACGTCTATATCAGGGCCAATATATTTTTGAAGTTCAGTCATAAAACTCTGGCAGAAACGCATAATTTCTGCATCCGATTTCCCTTTTGGATTAAAGTCACTGCCACCTTTACCGCCACCGATTGGTAATTTTGTTAAACTATTTTTAAAAACTTGTTCAAAGCCTAAAAAGCGGATAATACTTTCATTAACCGATGGATCAAATCGAATGCCACCTTTATATGGACCTAAAGCCGAGTTGTACTGAACACGAATTCCTTCATTCGCTCGCCACTCACCTGTGTCTGTTTGCCAAGGCACTCTGAATTTAATAATGCGTTCTGGCATTACAAGTAAACTAAGTAAATTTTTCTCGATAATTTCAGGATGTTTATCTACATATTTTTCTATAGCATTTAAAAATTCTTCCACTGCTTGTATGAATTCTTTTTTCTCTGGATGCTTATCTTTCACATTAGCGATCACTTGTTCAATATATGCTTTACTACTTGTCATAGTATCACTCCTCTTCTAAAAGTATACCATTTTTTATTTCAAAGCTTTCATATTTGCAATTAATCGGATTACTAATGCAGCTGATTCTTTGCCAGCTTGAATAATAAATTCATCAAAGCTAACACTAGCTTCTTCGTCACCAGCATCAGAAATCGCTCGAATAACAATAAATGGCACATCAAATTGATAACATGTTTGACCAACTGCTGCCCCTTCCATCTCAGTGATTAAAGCACTAGGAAAGAACTCTTTAATCTCAGCAATGCGTTTTTGGCTTGCAATAAATGAGTCACCTGTTACAACTTCTCCCACATGAACGACCCTGTTTAATTCCTCAGCAGTTTGTTTTGCCAATTGATATACAAATTTTTCAACTCGATAATTTAAAGGCATCTGTGGAATTTGACCAAATTCATAACCGAATGCTCTCGCATCTGCATCATTGTACATGAGCTTAGAAGACACCACTAAATCGCCTACTTTAAGACCCTCACCAATTCCACCAGCTGATCCGGAGTTAATAACAAAAGACGACTTAAAATGATCAATTAATAAAGTTGTTGCAATCGCTGCATTTACTTTTCCTATCCCTGATTGCACAACTACGACATCAACACCATTTATGGATCCTTCATAAAATGATTGGTTAGCAATCGTTGTCTGCTGCTTATCCTTTAACTGTTCGACTAATAAACGAACCTCTTCTTCCATCGCCGCTAGAATACCAATTTTCAAATCATTTCCCCCTCTAATAAATTTATGAATAGATTAAATAAAGAACGTAAACAGTAAAACTATAATTAATGCGAGTGCCACTACTATAATAGCTAGATTTAATCGATGTTCTATTTTACGGTAACGCTCCATCTCATCAAAGCGACTTTTTTTCGTCTTTCCTTGCTTGGCTAGCTCTCTATCTTCACGATAATTACGCCAACGCTCACGTAATTTTTTTGTGTTCCCTCGTTTTTTTGATTGCTTTGCATCTTTATGATGTTTAAACATCTTGTTCACCTACTTTTTTCTGTTGCCAATAATAAAGCGCAAAAACTGTTTTTGAATCACTAATGTAGCCTTGCTTCATAAAATCCCAAGCATCCTCGAAGTTTAGTTTTAATACTTCAATCATTTCATCAGGATCTTGTTCAAGTGGTTGATTCACTTTTTCGATTTCTGTCGCTTCATATATATATAATTTTTCATTAGTAAATCCGGGTGAATTATAAAATGAAGTCACAAAATTTAATTTTTTTGCGGTATACCCTGTTTCTTCTTCAAACTCTCTGTTTGCTGCATCAATCGGCTTTTCATTCTCTTCAACAAGTCCACAAGGTAATTCAACACTAATTTTTTCAATCGGCTTGCGATATTGTTTAACAAAAATCATTTTTCCGTCCTCAATAGCTAATACTGCTGCTGCATCATTATGCCACACAATTTCTCTAGTAGCTTTTTCACCGTTTGGAAGCTCGACTGTTTGTACTTCATATTCAGTGATATTACCTGTATAAATTTTTTTCGATTCTAAAGTCTTCTCTTCAAACCTCATCATCATTCCTCGTTTCTATTCATTTTCAGCTTCTATCATATCATGGATGGTCGATTCATATATACAGCTAAGGTCCAATTTCTACTGTATAATATGTATGATAAAATAATATTATAAATAGTTTGGAGGGATTTAAATGCGAAAATTAAATACAATTAAAATGGCAATATCGATCATCATTACTTTTTTTATTCTCAATTATTTATGGTATTCTATGGACTTTTTTCCGGCTTTTCTTATCACTTTAACAGCTAACTTCGTCATTCAATATTTATTTCACAAATTAACAAATCGATCAACATCCTCTAAGAAAGTACCTAAGTTAACTCGTGATAAAGAACGTTTTTACCTTTCTAAAGGACTTTCTAATGAAGATATTACTTTTTTTAGAGAAACAATGATGACGACAAGAGATCAAATTTACACATTAGAAAAAATGATGGCCGACAGTTCGAAATTAAAAGCGATCGAAAAAAGGAACAATACGATTGAAATTAGTAAAGCAATGTTCAATGATATTGTTAAAGAACCTGAACGTTTACATGAAGTGAATCAATTTTTATATGTGCACTTACCTTCATTAAATGATCTTGTAGAAAAATATACAGCCATTGAAAATCATAAAGCGAAAAGTAAGGCAACCTATGATATCTTAAATAAATCAGCTAACACAATTGATCAGTTATGCGATCAAGTGACTAAAGACTATTTAAAGTTTAAAAAGACAGATGTAGCTTCTTTAGATACTAGTATTGAAATTTTAAACGAAACAATTAAAGAAGACTTTGATGATAGTAATAAGCAACTTTAATTCATTACTGTCTTAAAGAAAGGACGATATTTCTTGAAAAATAATAATCAAAATAACTTTGATAATTTGTTTAATGATCCTTTTCAGAAAATTAATCAATCTGATAATAGGACTCAATCTCAAACCACCAATGAACAAAATCAGTTACAGACAACTTATGAATCTCTATCCAGTGATCATCAATTAAAAGCTCAAGAGCTTTCTAAAAAAATTGATGAATCAGATATCGATGCTGTTTTAAATTACGGAGCAGCTGCTCAGCAAAAGATTGGTGATTTCTCACAAAATGTGTTAGACCATGTTCAAAATCAAGATACTTCGCATATTGGCGATACATTAAATGATCTAATGTTCCAATTGAAAGAATCTGATCCAAGTGAATTAACAGCTAAAAATGCTAATATATTTAAGCGTATGTTCAAAAAGATTAATCGATCGATTTACGAAACGACAGCTAAATATCAAAAAATAGGCGCACAAGTAGACAAGATTGCGAGCAAGTTAGATAAAGAAAAAAATGATTTGCTTAAAGATAACCAAATGCTTAGTGAGTTGTATGAACAAAACTACGACTTTTATGATGCGTTGAACGTATATATTGCTGCAGGGGAACTTAGATTAGACCAATTAGAAACAGAATTAATCCCTAATGCGGTAAACGAAGCGGAAATTAATTCAAATAGTTTAGCGATTCAAAGAGTTAATGATTTAAATCAATTCCAAACACGTTTAGAAAAACGTGTCCATGATTTAAAAACAGCTAGACAATTAACTATACAACAAGCTCCACAAATCAGATTAATCCAAAATACTAACCAAGCACTTGCAGAAAAAATTCAAACTTCAATTAATACGGCTATTCCACTTTGGAAAAACCAAGTTGTTATCGCATTGACACTACTGCGACAACAAGAAGCAATCACCGCTCAACGTCAAGTTTCTGAAACAACAAACGACATGCTTAAGAAAAATTCGGAAATGCTCAAACAATCTTCTGTAGAAACAGCACGTGAGAATGAAAGAGCAGTTGTGGACATAGAGACTCTAGAGAACACACAAGCTAATTTAATTGAAACTTTAGAAGAAGTGTTACAGATTCAAAAAGAAGGGCATGCAAAACGTCAGGATGCAGAAAAACGACTTTATATTATGGAAGAACAGCTAAAAGATCAACTATTACAAATCAGCAATGAAGATTCTAATATCAATGATAACGAACATTAGCCAGTAGCTCTATTACAAATTAATATAACAAAACTAACACTTTTAAGCCTTATTAATTGTGTTACAGACAACTTGTCTGTATAATATAATCATAGTTGAATATAACTTTTAGAAAAGGAGAGATAAAAATGATTGGATTATTAATCTCATTAATTGTTGGTGGTATCGTTGGTGCTCTAGCACAAAATGTTATGAAGAAAAATGTTCCTGGTGGAATTATTGGTAACATTATTATAGGTTTCTTAGGATCTTCATTAGGAGGATTCTTATTAGGAGACTTTGGTCCAGCAATCTCAGGTTTTGCAATCATCCCTGCGATTATCGGTGCTATTTTAATTGTCGTAATTTATGATTTAATCTTTTAATTAAACCATAAAGATTAGAGGCTGCTCAAAACGGGCAGCCTCTTTTGTGTATATAACATCTTACTACTTAACTTATAAAGTATAATAAAAGGTATGAGTAATTTACTCATACCTTTTTCTTTTATTTTAATAACTCTGGGAAGTGTTCTTCAACAATCGCTTTGCATCTTTGGCATAAAGTGCCTTTATCTTCTGGTAATTCGTATGGCTCATTTGTTGTAATACGGCAACGTGTACATACTTCACCTTCCATACGTTCAACTAAAACTGATACACCATCAAAGTCTAACACATTATCGTTTTCTGGTTTTTCAGCTAAATCTTTAATTATTAAGCTAGATGTAATGAGTACTAATCGTAAGTTTACATCTAATGAATCAAGTAAAGCTTTCACATCATCGTTAACATATAATGTTGTTTTCGCTTCGAAATCTTTACCAATTACTTTATTTTCACGAGCCACTTCATTTGCTTTTAGAATAAAATCTCTGATTTTTAAGAATTTTGTCCAATTTTCAACTAATTCTTCAGAACCTTCATAATCAACCACTTCCGGAAGTTCTGCTAATTGAACATAATCTTCTTCTTCATCGAGATATGACCAAATTTCTTCAGCTGTATGTGGAATAATTGGTGTTAATAATTTTGTTAATTTCACTAAGACTTCATAGAATACCGTCTGCATTGAACGACGACTTAATGAATCCTCTGGATCAATATATAACACATCTTTAGAAATATTCATATAAAAGTTTGACATTGTTACAGTACAGAATTGGTTGATTTCTTTATAAATAGTGAGATAATCAAATTCGTCATAAGCTGTTCTTATTGTATCTACCATCTTATTTAGACGATTTAATACATATTGATCTAGACCAGTTAATTGGTTATAATCGACGCTATTTTCTGCCGGTTTAAAGTCTTCTGTGTTTTGGATTAAGAAACGAATTGTGTTACGGATCTTACGGTATACTTCAGCTACTTGGTTTAAAATATCCATACTGACACGTACGTCGGCACTGGTATCCACACTAATAGTCCATAGACGAATTAAGTCCGCACCCATTTGATCTGCTACTTTATTCGGATCAATAATGTTACCCAGTGACTTACTCATCTTGTAACCTTTACCGTCTAAAACAAATCCTTGTGATAAAACTGATTTGTATGGTGCTTGTTTATTAACAGCTACACCCGTTGTAATACTTGAGTTGAACCAACCACGATACTGATCAGAACCTTCAAGATATAAATCTGCTGGATAACTTAAGTAGTCTCTACCTTTGAGAACCGCTTCGTGTGATGATCCTGAGTCGAACCATACATCCATAATATCTGTTTCTTTCGTAAATTCACCATTTGGACTTGATGGGTGTGTGAAACCTTCTGGTAATAAATCTTTTGCTTCTCTTTCAAACCAAACATTTGAACCGTGTTCTGCAATTAATTCTTCAACATGTGATAATGTTTCTTCAGTCATAATTGGTTCGCCATTCTCACCATAGAAAATTGGGAGTGGTACTCCCCAAGCACGTTGACGTGAAATCACCCAATCGCCACGATCTTTTACCATATTATAAAGACGTTGCATACCCCAGTCTTGAACCCAGTTTACTTTTTCAATTTCATCTAAAATATCTTGTCTGAATTTATCAATAGACGCAAACCACTGTGGTGTTGCTCTAAAGATAACTGGTTTTTTGGTACGCCAGTCATGTGGATAACTGTGTGTGTGGAATTCCATGTGTAATAAGGCATTGTTTTCTTTTAATAAGTCTGTCGATTTAATATTTGCATCATCATAAAATAGGCCTTTGAATTCAGGAATTTCATCTGTAAAGTGACCAGTATCATTAATTGGTGAAATGACTGGTAATTTATATTTCTGACCGATAATATAGTCATCGTCACCATGTCCAGGTGCCGTATGCACTAAACCAGTACCACTATCAAATGTAACGTGATCCCCCAAAATAACTAATGATTCTCTATCTAAATAAGGATGATCACAAACAAGATATTCTAGGTTGTTTCCTTTAATTGTATCTAGAAGTTTAATGTCTTCCCACTCTAACTTATCAGCCACTTCTTTAGCTAATTCAGTAGCTACCATATATTTTTCGCCATTTACTTGATAGATGCCGTAGTTACCTTCAGGATTCACTGCGATTGCAACGTTAGATGGTAACGTCCATGGTGTAGTAGTCCAAATAACCATTTTTGTTCCGTTCTCTACGATACCTTTACCATCTTTTACGTCAAAGCTAACGTAGATACTTGGACCGCGTACATCTTTATATTCAATTTCCGCTTCTGCTAGTGCAGATTCACTAGATGGTGACCAGTAGATTGGTTTTAGGCCACGATAAATATAGCCTTGTAATGCCATTTTACTAAATACACGAATTTGTGCGGCTTCAAAATCTTTTGTTAATGTCACATAAGGTTCATCCCATAAGCCTTGTACACCTAGACGTTTAAAATCTTCTCGTTGTTGGTTAATTTGACCCCAAGCATATTCTTCACATAACTTTCTGAATTCAGCTACTGACATAGACTTACGGTCAACACCAGTTTTAGTTAATGCCGATTCAATCGGTAAGCCGTGTGTATCCCAACCAGGTACGTAAGGTGTATAATAACCAGTCATATTTTTATGACGATTAATAATATCTTTTGTAATTTTGTTTAATGCGTGACCAATATGAATATTTCCGTTAGCATACGGAGGGCCATCGTGTAAAATGTAAGATTCTTTTCCTTTATTTTTTTCTAAAATGCGTTCATAAAGATTATTTTCTTCCCATTCTTTTTGATATTCTGGTTCTTTTTTAGCTAAACCAGCACGCATTGAAAATTTAGTCTTGAGTAAGTTTAACGTGTCTTTTACTTCCATCTATTTTCCCCTTCTCTTTTCAAATAAAAAAAGACTTCATCCAAAGGACGAAATCTTCGTGGTACCACCTTAATTTGAGATGGTGAGCAAAGCCTGCTTCCATCTCCTTAAATTTCTTAACGCGAAATGAAACGATTATGGTTACATATTCACCATAATAATAAAGTGGATGATATCTAGTCTTATATAGTTATCAATCTCTCACCATTCATTGACTCGCTTAAACCATTGACAAAACTAAACGTGTTCCACCTATTTATATTGTTTAATTTTAAATTACTTTTCGTCAGGAAATTCTACAGCAACCGTATGTCCTTCTGAATTTTTACCAGATTGATCAGAAGGTTGATTTTTTTCTTGAGTTTTAGTAATTTCGCTTTGCGTATTTGACTCATTTGTATTTTTATTATCATCAAGCTTAGCCGCCATAGCGACTGCACTTTTAGTTTCTGTTAAATCAATTTGTTTAATTGTTTCCATACTTAAAACTTTGTCCCATCGATTATCAGTAATCGTTGTATGATAATGTTTTAACATGTCATGTAATTCATATTTAAAGTTAACACTTTGTTCCCGTAAAGCTTCCATTTCTTTTTGAACAAAATGAACTTTATTGATCGCCTCTTCTAATAAGTCATGAGACTTTTTACGGGAAGCTTCTCGAATACGATCTGCTTCATTTTGGGCTTCAGAAACTAAATGATTAGCTTCCGCATGAGCATCCTCTTTTAATCGATCTGCTGCATCTTGTGCTACTAGAATAGAACGATTTAATGAATCATGCTTTTCAACATACTCATCTAACTTTACAGTTAACATTTCTATTCTATCATTTAAATCATTATTTTCAGCAGTTAATTCAGCATAGTCTTTAGCGATCACTTCTAAAAATGATTTGACTTCTTCTTGGTCATACCCCCGTATACGAGTACTAAATTCTTTATTTGTAATTTCGTTAGAAGTTATCATACTCCTGCCTCCCACATGAATATAGTATATATAATTTACTGATAAACCTCAAGTTATTATTTAGTGGAGCAATTTAAAAACTTTAACTACATATTTGTTTTTTTTGGATCGACTGATTGTACTATCATATTTAATTCTTCCAAATCCTCGAATGGACACCATATCATTCTCTTCAATATTGATATTAACTTTATCGATTTCAGTCCAGTTTAATTTTACTCGATTATTTAAAATTAATTTCTGAGCTTTATCTCTACCTAAGTTCAGACAACTAGCTATAAAAACATCTAGTCTAAGTGAAGAGATGATTTCAGTCGCTTCTATCCAATCTTCTTCTGGATTGATAATGTCCTGCTCGTCTATTTCTAATAAATTGACCTTTGTCCGACCAATTTTATCTAATTGTAATTTTAAAAAATCAGTCATCGTTTGATCAACGAAAAATTGCCATCGATCATCTTCATTAATAATGTCGCCTAATTTATCGCGTGTTAATCCGCAACCTAAAAAGGATCCCATGATACTACCATGGGTTAACGTACTGAACTTTTTGGGATATCTGATTTCAATAACAGATAGTTCAAAATCGGAGTCACCGACTTCATAATAAGATGGATAAATAAACGCACGCTGACGTTCAGCTCTCTCATATCCTCCATTATATTGAACCTGAATATCATTATATTGTCCAACAATAGTCTTTAAAATATATTGTTCTCTTGGATTCAAAAAAGAACTAAGATAAGGCGTGTATTGATTTTCTACACGCCTTACCCAGTCAATAGCCATATCGATAAAATCTTTTTCTGAATCTCTAAAATGTTGGTATAAATTACTCATACTTTAGATTTCCTATCTTTTAAGCAAATAAACGGATCAGGATGTTGATAATTGCAATGACGCCTTGTTCAACAAAGAATAAGGAGAAGTATGCAACCATCCCTGCAATACTGATCATACCAATGGGGGGAATAAATTGTCTGAAAATCCCAACATATGGTTCACAAATTTTAACAAGCATTTGCCCAAATGATGACTGATAAGCACCAGGTAACCAAGATAGTAAAAAGTAGATTAATAATATCCAACGATAAACATTAATAAGTTGAAGTATTAATTGCCCCACAGTTATTAGCAATTGTGGCATTGATCATTCTCCCTATTTACATTCTGTCATTTGTATTAATCGAACTTAGTTCATCTACATCAATTTCAACACCAGATGGTGTACATAAGAAAATGGAATCGCCAATTTTTTGAATATCACCATCAGCCGCATAGGTAGTTCCCATCATAAAATCAATAACTTTTTTAGCTTGATCATTTTCCATACGTCTAAAATTTATGATTACTGATTGGTTAGATAAAACAATATCTGCAATATCTTTCACTTCTGAATAAAGTCTTGGTTCGATTATTTTAATTCGTGTTTTTCGATTGATTTCACTTTTTGATGATACCAAACTTAGCCCTCCACTCTTCTTTTGTTTAGGTCTTGTTGAGTGATGTGGCGCCTCATTTAATGGTTCATTCTTCACCACCATATTAGGCTTAGCGCTCTCAACCGAATTATCGTCAAAATCGTCATCATCTAGCATAAAAAAGCTCGTAAATTTTTCTTTAAAACTCATTACTTACTCCTTTCACTAATGATGGTTAATTTTTACGACGTCGTCTGAAAAATGGAGGTGTATCCAGCTCATCATTATCACTAGCATTTTGGTTGTTGTCAGATGAAGAACCGAATAAATCTTTAGAACGATCTACATCACGACGCTCTTGTGGTTGTTCAGGTGTACGCTCTTGTGTTGGTTCATTTGATGCAGGAGAATTCCACGAACCAAATGTTGAACCAGACGATGATTTTGGTTGTGCCTGTTGACGGTTAGATGTGTTAGCAGGCTTTTCTCCCATATCTTTACCATTAATACCAGTTGCAATAACTGTAACTACAACTTCGTCCCCTAGATCTTCATTGATTGAAGTACCAAAGATAATATTTACATCACCTGAAGCTGCTGCTGCAACAATATCTGATGCATCTTGTGCTTCAAATAACGTTAAGTCTTGGTTTCCTGTAATGTTTAATAGGACATTTTCGGCACCATTTAATGAGACTTCTAATAGTGGAGAAGAAATTGCTTTTTTTGTAGCATCTGCTGTTCTATTTTCACCAGTTGATGAACCAATACCCATTAATGCTGAACCTTGGTTAGCCATTACTGTTTTCACATCAGCAAAGTCTAAGTTAACGTATCCTGGATTTGTTATTAAGTCAGAAATACCTTGTACACCTTGACGTAATACGTTATCTGCTTCTCTAAATGCTTCTAACATAGGTGTTTTCTTATCTACAATTTCTAATAAGCGGTTGTTTGAAATCGTTACTAACGTATCTACGTGTTCACGCATTTGTGCAATACCTTCTGCTGCGAAGCGACCACGTTTTGGACCTTCAAATGTGAATGGACGTGTGATCACACCAACAGTTAAAGAACCTTGGTCTTTGGCAATTTTAGCAATAATTGCTGCTGCACCAGTACCAGTACCGCCACCCATACCTGCAGTAACAAACACCATGTCCGCACCTTCAAGGGCTTCTGCTAAAACTTCTTCACTTTCTTCAGCAGATTTACGACCAATTTCAGGATTAGCGCCAGCACCTAAACCGCGAGTTAACTTTTCTCCCAATTGAATTTTTGTTTCTGCTCTATTGGCGTCTAATGCTTGTACGTCTGTATTCGCTACGATGAACTCAACACCTTGTACACCGTCTTCTATCATACGGTTAACTGCGTTACCACCAGCACCACCGACACCAATAACTTTTATTTTTGCTCCATTTGTAATTGAGTTATCTAAGTTGAAATCCATTATTTTTATTCCTCCTGAATGCTATTGTTATTCAAAAAAGTTAGTAAAGAAATTTTTAATTTTATCTATAAACTGATCTGATGATTTCGACTCTATTGATTGATCACTATAGTCGTATTCATTATCATCATATTGATAATCTGATACTTGCTGAGATGGTTGTGGTATTTGCCGTTGATTCTGTTCTTCGACTGATTGAATACCTGCTTGTCTTAAAATAGATTTATTTATTTCTCGTTGAATATCAGTTGTTTGTGCCTGGTAAAGAGCTAATCCGATAGCCACAGAGAATGCCGGAGTTCTAATGCCCATATAATCTGGAATATATTTTTCTGTTCTCACATCAAAAATATCTTCAGCTAGATCAGTAACACCAGGTATAGACGCTGTCCCACCAGAAAGAACAACACCTCCTGGAAGTTGCAATGCATTAATCGGATCTAAATCCGCTTTAATTTTATCAAATATTTGGGCGATTCGTGCTTCGATAATTTCGCCTATATATGACTCTTTGATCTTAGCCGGCTCATCTTGTCCAACAACATCAACTTCAATAACCGCTCTGGAATCACCTTGAATTGCTCCAACTTCTTTTTTCAACTGATCAGCATTTTGAGTTGATGTATTCAATACGATTGAAATATCTTTCGTAATGAAGTCGCCACCTTCTTGAACAACAGATGCAAACTTCACTTGGTCATCATGAATCGCTGAGACGGTCGTTTGACCCCCTCCGATATCAATCAATACTGTACCAAAATTACGTTCATCTTGTGTTAAAGCTACTTTAGCTAATGCTTCAGGTTGTAAAACAAGTCCAGCAATATTAAAACCAGCTTTCTCAACACATCGTTTAATATTGTGTAAGATAGTCTTTGGTACTGATATAGCTGTACCATACATTTCAAGTCGTTGACCGACCATACTTCTTGGATCGTTTATTTCATCAAAACCGTCTACGATAAACTCTTCTAACGTCACTGATAATAAGTCACGTTCAGGTGGAACAATATTGGCAATTGATTGGTTTACTACATTGTTAACATCCTCAATAGTTATTTCTGAGGAACGATCACTAACAGTTATTACGCCGTGGCATGGTTCAATACTGACACCATTAGACGGTACTCCTACGATCAGATTGTTGATCATGACACCTGTCTTTTCAGATGCTTTATTCACTGCTTTTTGAATAGCTTGGACTGTTGCATCTATGTCAACAATCATTCCCCTTTTTAAACCCTTTGATTCTGCATTTCCTACTCCAATAACTTTTAGTTTATTATTATCTAATTCACTCACAACTACTTTTATTGAAGTGGTTCCAATATCTAGGCTTGTAAAAACCTTTTTTTCCATATTAATTGAAACCTCCATATCTAATAGAATATTACTATTGTATCTGTTTAATTTTACCATAAACAAACACATTTGTTTAACAATCTATGTATTTTTTACACGATTGTAAGATAAGTTTTTAAACATTATATAAATTCAAAATTTTATCATTAATTATTCTCATTTCGAGTACTCTCTTCATCTTCTTCAACTTCTTCATTTCCCGATTCTTTCGATTCTTCTTCAGAAGTTATTTCTAATCCTTCTGTAGAAGATGAACTTTGATTGCTATTATAAGGCGTAAAGAATGTTCCTGCTTCGAGATCAAAAACCCCCAGTTCATTATCTACTGCATCGGATAGTAATGGGTAATAGTTTATCCGGTTAGCAAAGTTTAAAATATTTATTAAGACTTGGCTTCCATCATTCATATTCACTTTTAATAGTTCAGGATTTCTTTCTTTTCCTAAAAGTTCAATTTCAGAAATTAACGCCAAAACAGATTCATTCGTTTCATTTAACTCTTCTAGTAAATTGTCAAACTCTTTAGATTCTGTATCAAAATTAATTAGGAACGGGATAGAACTAACACTTGAATAATCATTTTGAACGATATCATTGTTTTCTAAAATGATTACTGATTCGCCTTCTTCTGATTCCATTTGGGCAATTAATCGATACTCTGAAACAATGATATTTAATGTCTGCCTATTCTCTATTTCGATTGATGTACTTTCAATTTCAGGCACATTATCAACTAAACTATTTTCGTGATATTTTTTATCGAGCCATGTTTCCCAAAGGGGCATACCGGTATTCACTCCAGAATTTATCAAGATTGTTTGTTCTGGCAAATGTTTATTTCCTTTAACATTAATTGTTTTAATCTTATTAAGCGGTGAGAGCAAATAAACAGATAGTATTAAAAGCAATCCAAAAAAAACAAATAGCCCAATAGCTTTATTATTTATTTTTCGTTTATTGGATGCATGATTAAATTGATTCAACTGACAGCCTCCTCAAAATTAAAATAAAAATTAAATTAATGATAACATTAATTTAATTATATCATCTGATGCATTGGGTCTTCCTAATTTTTTAGCTTCGTTAGCCATTTCAAGTCTTGCTGTTTCATTCATCATCAAACTATCAATCTGTTCAACGAATAAATCTACAGTTAGATCACTCTCTTGAATCATCACTGCCGCATTATGATTTACTAAACTCCGTGCATTTTTAGTTTGGTGATCTTCTGTAACATTCGGACTTGGGATTAAAATACTTGGTAAACCCAAAGCCGTTAATTCAGCTAGAGTAGTCGCACCGCTTCGTGAGACAACAAGATCGATTTCTTTAAACACCTGTGGCATTCGATCGATATACGCTTCGATAAAGATATTATCTTTTTCATAATCACCATACAAGTCAGCGAGTTGATTAATAATTGATGAATAATTAGCTGAACCTGGGACAAATAAAATCTGATACGGTTTCTTAGCTAATATTTCATAACTCTTAATAAATGCTTGATTTATTTCATAAGCTCCGCGACTTCCACCAAAGATAATAACTGATGTCTTATTCGGATCAAGTCCTAAATCAGACAAGGCATTATCCGCCTTAACATTCGCAACTTCTTGTGCTCTAGGATTTCCAGTATAAACCACTTTAGAAATATATTTTTTAAATTCATCAGCCGCTTCTTCAAAGCAGATAGCAATTTTATCTACATAACGTGCTAAGAATTTGTTTGTTATACCTGCTACACTATTTTGTTCATGAATAATAGTAGGTATTTGTAATTTAGCTGCTTGATAAAGCACGGGTGCACAAACATAACCACCTGTTCCGATGACTATATCAGGTTGAAATTCTTTAATAATTTTTCTTGCTTTTCGTAAACTATTTATAAAGTAATAAACTGACTTCATATTGTATAGAAAACCATCTTTATTTAATTTTCTGACAAACCCTTCAACTTTAATTGACTTAAAGGGAATTTCTGTGTCGCGAACTACTTTACTTTCTAAACCACGTTCTGTTCCTATATATAAAAATTCAACATTAGCATTGATTTCTTTTAGACGATCAGCTAAGGCAAGAGCGGGATAAATATGTCCCCCCGTACCGCCACCAGAAAGTATGATTTTTAACGGTTTTTTCATTGGGATTAGTCAAACTCCTTTAGTCCTAATTCATTGATTAAATGATCAATCGATTGAACGTAATCATCGCCCCGTTCTTCGAAACTATTATATTGATCCCAACTAGCACACGCTGGTGAGAACAAAATGATTGAATCTTTTTTACTATACTTATAGGCGACAGGCACAGTTTCAGCTACGGTGTTCACAACAGTTATTTCGTTAATTCCTTGCTCTTTAAAGTAGCAAGCCAATTTTTGATTAGTCTCACCAAAAGTAACGACAGCAGTAACATTCTCAAGATAATTATTTAATTCTTCAAAAGATTCGTGACGATCTAACCCACCGGAAATTAGTACCGTTGGTTGATTGAATCCTTCTAAAGCTTTTTGAGTCGCTAGTGCATTTGTTGCTTTTGAGTCATTAACAAACAATCGTTGGTTAAAACGTCTCACCACTTGGCTTCTATGCTTAACACCGGTAAATTGATTGATGCTTTTCTCAATCTGTTCATTATTTAAATCACATAATTTAGCTACGGATACAGCAGCTAAAATATTTTGAATATTATGTAATCCATTAATTTGAATATTATCTAAATTCATAACAAATTGCTGATTGTAATACACCTTATTATCTTTGAGATACGTTCCAACTTCAAGTGTTTCAATCATTGAAAAAGGTATAAGTGTGGCATTGGATTCTTTAGCTACTAATTCTGCCAATTCTTCCTGATCTTTATAGTAAACAAGATAATCATCTGTAGTCTGATTAGCAGTGATCTTCATTTTTGCTGACACATACTCTTCACGATTTTTATGATAATCCAAATGAGCTGAATATATATTATTAATCACAGCAATGTGTGGACGAAAATCTTTTGATGCTATTAACTGAAAACTAGATAACTCAATGATAACGTCATCATCTTTTTTTGCTTTTAACGCGATATGACTAACAGGAACACCAATGTTACCCACTGTAAAAACATTCCCACTTCTACGTTGAGTTGTAAAAATATTTCTAAGAAGAGATACAGTCGTCGTTTTACCATTTGTTCCCGTTACAGCTATGATATTCGAATTGATTAAATCCGAAGCTACTTCCACTTCAGTAATCACTGGTATATTCAATGATTCAGCTTGTTGAATCATTGGATTAATATATGGAATGCCTGGATTTTTAACGACATAATCAATTTCGGAGGTAACTAAGTTGTCAGGATGGTATCCTGTTATCACTTCGATTCCCATACTAATTAATTCTTTTGCCTCTTCATTCTCTTCTAGTGGCTTCGCATCATTGACAATAATATTTGCTCCCAATTGATGCAATAATTTAGCAACACTTAAACCACTTCTTGCTAATCCTAGAATCAATATTTTTTTGTTTTTATACTTTGACATGATATATATCCTTTCTTAGTACGAGAAACATATAAAAAAACTGGAGTTTAAACTCCAGTTTAGTATCTATATTATAGCACTATCATAATAGTGACTAAAGAAAAAATTAAGGTGATTATTGAAAATAGAATTACAATTTTCCATTCACTAAATCCACTCATCTCAAAATGATGGTGAATTGGAGTCATTTTAAATATTCTTTTTCCAGTTGTTTTAAATGATGTCACTTGTAACATGACACTTGCTGTTTCGATCACAAAAATAATACCAATGAAAAGCAGTGTCCATTCTAAATCTAACATAATCGATAACGTTGCAAATACCCCACCGATTGCTAATGATCCAACATCACCCATGAATATTTTAGCTGGCTTTTTGTTAAAGGCTAAGAATCCTAATATACCACCAGTTAAAATTAAAATAAACATTAAAATATCAAATTGGTTTTGTTTAATAGCTATGTAACCATAAGCAGTTAAAGCAATTAAACTCGTTGATGCAAGTAAACCATCAATGCCATCTGTTAAGTTCGTCGCATTTGAAAAACCAACTAACCAGAAAATAACAAAGAAAGGATATAGAATACCTAAGTTCATTGACCAGCCGAATGGTAAAACGAGTACCGTTGAAATATCAGCAACAAAATAAAAGATAATAGCTGCAATAATCTGACCAATTAATTTTTGTAGACTCGTTAGCCCTAGATTCCGTTTCATAATTAACTTAATATAATCATCAAAAAAGCCAATTAAACCATACACTACAAATACCATTAATAACAATGCCATTTGCTTTGTACCTAAATTTAGCAGAAAAGCAAGACTAGTCACAATAATGGTAGCTAAAATAAATGCCACCCCACCCATGGTCGGTGTTCCTGATTTTGCTTGATGCCAACTTGGACCAATTTCTCTTGTTATCTGTCCTAATTGTTTTTTTCTAAAATAGCGAATGACTAACGGCATTAAGAGTAGTGTAACTAATAAAGAACTCAAAAATGGCCATATTTGTTGTAATGAAATCATTTTTTTCTCCTGTATCAATAATAACGGGTCTGTAGCATAAGCTAGAGACCCTTTAAATTTAAACGCTTATATCTAGATTATAATTAATAAACTAAATAGTCAATGAAAAAATATTGAATATTATGGTTCTTCAAATGTAGATTCTTTCCAAATTTGTTCTGGATTTTGAGTCACTATTTCTTCATCAGATTTTTCGCTCTTATATTCATTTGGACTTGATAAAGTAACAAAGAGAGAATCACCTGTTTCAATAAATGATCCAATTGGAATATCTTGTGTTTGAACATATCCTTCACCTTCAAAATCAACTGATAGTCCGGTCAACTCAGCTAACTTCAAAACATCATTTCGCGACCAGCCTGAAATATCAGGCATTGACATAGCCCCATTAGTCAATAGAATAATGCGTTGTCCATTATAAATATGGCTACCACGGTATGGATATTGTTGAACTATTTTATCACCAGTTCCTACTACGCTGTAATTAGTGCCAGATTCATCTAGCTGATTAAGAATTTCTGAAGTGTCACTCTCTACAAACTGAGGTATCTCTTTAGTTAACGGGCTTTCTTCATCTTCTGTCTGTAGGGCCGCTCCTTCTTGAATAAGTAGACGATGACTTAATGGTTTAAATATTTTGTTTACAACCATACTACCATGTCCCACATTATTTAACTCAGGTTGTTGAACCGTAATGTATATTGTGTATTGTGGATCATCTGAGGGGAACATTGTAACCACAGAAAAAATAAAGTCTGTTGATGAACTGTAATATTTACCTGTATCCGGATTAACAATTTGAGCGGTTCCTGTTTTGGCTGATACGGGAACTTCATCTAAGCGATAACCTCGTGCTGTTCCAACTTCACTGTCGACACCCATTTGTAAATATTTCAGTGTTTTCTCAGCTGTTTCTTTTGAAATAGGTTGACTTTTTAACTTTTCTTCATTAATATTTTCTTCATTTTTATTAGAATTAAAAACGCTTTGAACGATTCTTGGCTGTATCATTTGTCCTTCATTTGTAATCGCAGTTAAAGCTTGTAACATTTGAACAGGAGTAACGGTTATCCCTTGTCCAAATGCAGTGTTGACTTTTTGAAGTTCCCAAACATAAGGGTTTTCACCAGAGCTTTCATTTGGCAGTTCAATTCCTGTAGGGGTGCCGAAACCAAACGCATCCAAGTAAGATTTCCAGGTTTCATATCCCATTGCTTCAACTAACTTAACAAAGGATACGTTACTTGATCGATACAAACCTTCTAAGTAGCTGATTACTCCCCATCCTTCGGGTTTTACGTCGCGAACACGTCCCCCAGCTACTTCGTAAGATCCCGATTGATAAAAAGCATCGGGATCAAATACGCCTTCTTCAATGGCGGCAGCAAGCGTAATAATTTTCAAAGTCGAACCAGGTTCGTATTCATACTCAACTAAAAGATTCTGCCAGCTCTGATCAATGCCTTCTTTCGTCATCGCATTAAACGAAGGACGTTGCGTTGAAGCAATAATTTCACCTGTTTTAGAATCCATAACGGTAGCTGTCATTGCTTTTGGTGAATGTTCTTCTTCAACTTGTGTCATAATATTTTCTAAGTATGTTTGTAAACGACGATCTATCGTTAAGTGAACATCTGACCCATTAACTGATTCTGTCGCTTCGACTTTTTGATTTGGCAAGGCATAACCGAAATGATCTTTTTGGAATCTCACATCACCATTTTGACCGGTGAGTTGTTCGTTATATTGTTCTTCAAGTCCCATTACACCTTTAATTTGATTATCTTCGTCAGCATCTTGTGCTAGTCCAATAATATGAGAAGCAAACATGCCATTTGGATATAGCCTGGTTTGACTTTCTTCAAATGTCAATCCTTTTAAATCTGCTTTTTCCATTTCTTCTTTTATCAAATTTACTGTATCAAAAGATAAATTATTTCCTGCAGACCCAAACTCAACCTGACTAGAATCAGATGTCAATTTATCATAGGCTTTCTCGTAACTAATCGCTAAATGATCTGATAAAATAGTAGCTATCTTTTCAGGTTCAGTGACATGAATGGGTTTTTCTTTCGGTGACCATTCATCTGTTAACACAGCAACCATTTTATAACTTGTTGCATCAACAGCTATGGGGTTATCATTTTTATCAAAAATTGTCCCACGCTGTGCCGTTACTTTATCCTCAGAATTATACAGATGATTAACACGTTCAATTAAATCTTGACCTTCGACTGTACCAACTACCATTATATTTGTCAGTCTTATCCCAACTAAACCAAACATTATGATTGTAACGAAAAATAATAGGAAGCCGAATATTCTTTTGTTTTTTAATGAATGCTTATTTTTCATTATTCAACATTCCTTATATTTGCATTATTAGATTTTAAACCGTGCTCCTCACCAATTTGATGCACACGATCATATCGTGATAATTCTTGGACATTTTGCTCTAAATTTGTATTAATTACAGTTGTATCATTAATTTTAGTGTTAATGTCTTGAACTTCTTGACTAATGGATGTTAACTGTGAACTCATAGATATACTTGCAATAGATAATCCGACGAATAAAGCCAACATAAAACTTATCAATGTTTTTTCAAAACGTGTCAGTATTTTCTTACCAACCGTACTTCTAATCGATTTACTAATTGGTTGGTCTAATGGTTGGTCGTATGGTTGAGCGGTCTGATTGGGTTGGTATTGATATTGTCTTGCTAAGTTATCATTCATTTCCATTTTAATCACTCTTCCATTCTTTGTTTCTCAGCAACTCTTAACTTGGCACTTCGTGAACGATTATTTTCTTCTAACTCTTCTTTACTGGCACTGATTGGTTTATTATTAATCAGCTTAAGAATTGGTAAGTCAAAGTCAGGAAGCACAGGTAAATTTCTAGGTAAATCAGGTGGAGTTGAATAATCTTTAAACGTATGTTTTACAATGCGGTCTTCTAGTGAATGAAATGAAATAACACTGATTCTTCCATGTAAATTAAGCAACTGGATTGATTGTTTTAAAGAATCTTCTAAAGCACCTAGCTCGTCATTTACAGCAATGCGAATTGCCTGAAATGTACGTTTAGCTGGATGTCCACCTTTACGTCTAGCTGGTGCCGGAATACCTTCTTTAATAAGATCAACTAAATCATGTGTCGTCTTAATCGGTTCCACTTCTCTCGCAGCTTCAATTTTTCTAACGATTTGTTTTGAAAAACGTTCTTCTCCATATTTAAATAAAATAGCTACTAACTCGTTATAGGACCATTCATTAACAACTTCGTATGCTGTTAAACGTTGTTGTTTATTCATACGCATATCTAGTGGGGCATTCTGATGATAACTGAATCCACGTTCTGCTTCGTCCAATTGAGGTGATGACACACCTAAGTCATATAAGATTCCGTCTACTCGTTCAACATCTCGGTTATTTAACTCTTCAGTAATATTACGGAAATTCGAATGAATTAATGTTAATTTCCCTGATTCAATGTCTTTTGATAATTTTTCTTTTACATAATTAACGGCAGTTTCATCTTGGTCGAAAGAAAACAAACGACCTTTATCACTTAATTTTTCTAATATTAATGATGTGTGCCCTGCTCCGCCTAATGTCATATCAACATATATGCCGTCTGGTTTAATATTTAGGCCATTAACGGTTTCATTTAGCAATACAGTATCGTGATTAAACATCGTTATCCAAGACTCCTTTCTTAAAAGCCAAAGTCAATCATTTCTTCTGCTAGATCTTCGAATGATTCTTCAGCAGCCTCACTGATTTCTAACCAGCGTTCCTCACTCCAAATCTCGAATCGTTCTGAAACGCCAATTAAATAACAATCTTTTTCTAATTTAGCATAATTAACCAAAGTCTTTGGTAAATTAATACGCCCTTGTTTATCTAATGTGCATTCCACAGCACCAGAATAAAAAAAGCGCGTAAATTGTCTTGATTCACGTTTAGCTAGTGGTAAATTTTTCAATTTCTCTTCAAGCTCTTTCCAAGCTTCCATGGGGTAGCCAAATAAACAGCCATCTAACCCTCGAGTAACGATAAAAGAATCACCGAGTTGATCTCTAAATTTTGACGGCACGATTAAACGGCCTTTAGTATCAATTTTATGTTGAAATTCGCCCATCAACATCTTTATCGCACTCCTTCCCCACTTAATTATTCACATTTTACCACATCGCCCCACTTTCCTCCACAATTTATGTCAAATCTTTACAAAATAATCTTTTCTTAAGAAAAGCATCATTTTTCAATAAAAAACAGTTAAATTCAGCTAAGCTCATTCTAAAATGGTGTCAATTTGTCTAAATAAATCAAAAAATGTGGTGGGTGTTTTACTAGTTGGTTAGAGTTTAAGATAAGTGCAATGTCCTAGATGATTACTGATTTTTTGACTTATGATTTAATAAATATGGCTATTTGCTCCAAAAATGAAATGAATCTAATGATCTTAGATAAATTGTGGATAAAATTGTTAATGATACAGATTTAAATAAATTTTTGACAATAAAAAAGACTCGATGTTTTGACTTTTTAGTCAAAACATCGAGTCGATTAGTTAAATTATTCTATTTGATTTTAATTTATATTAATACTGAAACAATCGCAGCTAACCCTGCAACTACATACATAACGAAAGCAACAAGAAAGACAACACGCCACCAAATTCTAAAAAAACGTGAATAGATAATATCTTTATTTTTTCGTAAGTAATTAATTACCATCACTATACCGATAACTGCCATAATAAAACTTAAAAATACAATCCAAGTACGATTGAATGCTATTCGACTAAACCAATGTATACCAAAGATTAAATATATATTTAATAAATCCGGTGTTTTAAACGGAGCATTCTGTATTCTTAATTGGTCATTAATTTTTTTATGAAAATAAATAATCACAAATGGCACTATAAATAGTACAACAAGGGCAATAAAATATAAAAATGTTCCCATATATATCCTCTCAATCCTTTACTTATTTTTATTATTTTAACATAAATATTTTTATACGAAAAATAAGCACAAAAAAAGTAGCGATTAAAATCGCTACTTCCTATTATTATTTTTCTACGACTTCTTCCCCGCCGTAATATCCACATTCTGAACAAACATGGTGACTACGTTTCATAGCTCCACAATTTGGACACTCACTCATGTTTGGAAGAATTAATTTTTTATGTGTACGACGTTTGTTTTTACGAGAAGTTGATGTACGTCTCTTTGGTACTGCCATTTTCCAATACACCTCCTTGAATAAAATATAATATCATTTAATCTTCTGGAAATAGGTCTTTTAAAACAGAGAATGGTGAATTTTCTTTAGATAGCATGGTTCCAGACTCTTGATAGTGATCTTCAGTCATAACTTCCCAATCGTTTCCTTTTGGTAAATCTTCGTCTGAAGCTTCAGCATCAGTTAAAACTCGAGATGGGATAGCAAGTATTAAGCTATCTTCAAGCGGTTTTTTTATATCTAGTTCTTGCGTCTCTAATTCAATTACAATATCATCTGTCTGTGACTCTTTACCTTCCGGAATATAGCCTGGTGCTAAATATGTTTCTTGTAGTTTAGCATTGCATTTAATGTCTACGGGTTCTAGTGATCTTGTAGAAGGTACCGTTAATGTTGTTGTTAATGTTGCATCAACAATAAACATATCTTCCCCTTCAACAATAATCCACCCATCAATATGAGTCGGAGAGGCACTCGTAATACGGTCGCTTCTCTTTTTTAATGATGACTCTAAGTCAACTTCACCTAATAAGCGGATGGGCTCATTATCTTGTTTACGTAGTTCATTTAATGCCCATTTGATTTTCATATTATCACCTCTATGTCGATCGTATGTTTACAATATTCACAAGACATAGGCAACATCATTCAGTATACTGATTGAAAGCCTTATTGTCAATAGTTTGGTACGGATTTCGGGTGAAATCTTGCTTTAAAATCTGCTCAGGGTTAATCAGTCGATATAGTTCCCCAGCTTTAATGTCTAATGCCAATTTATCTTGGTTATTTCTAGTTACATTAGCATATAATGGTATGTTCATTGAGGCCTTTGTATTGTTTAAATAAGTTTGTCCTTCTTGATTCATAGCCAGTAAACGAATATACGTTAGTCCGTTATCCATCTCTTCATCTATTTGACTAGAGGTCATATCTAGCAAAGTATACAATATTAATCGATTTATCTTATTGAATGTCAGGTGCTTACTTTTTATATGTCCAATAAACTTTTCGTAACTCGATGCATTTAGTATAGCTTTCTTAAATTTGACTTCTAAGCCCGGATCCATTTCATAAATCTTCTTTAGTTCATCTTCCAAACTATTCCATACTTTATATTGAATAAATGGCCAGAAATCTCCTGGGCTTACTGGATATAACTCATTGATGGCTTCATTTACTGACTTAGGTACATACTGAGTGATCTTTTCTAAATGCATTATCCTTTTTCGAATTGCTGTTGCGCTAGCATATTGACTTTTATAATTGACAATTTCGTCATGGTAATGAGCACTCTTCCTTTTGATCGGTAAAATGTTAAAGTTTAATCTATGCTTCAACATTTGTTTTGCGTAAGTAAATCCTAACATATTGTTCGGCTCAGATAAATCCACTTGAAAACCTTTATTGTTTTTTTGTACGAATTGATCAACCACTTGGCTATAAGGTAGCTCTCTCTTTTGGTCAGTCCATTTACTTCTAAGCTCACTTTCATGATCAATAAACCACTCTGCTGCATTTTTATAATCAGACGCTGTTCCTGACTCCACTCCAAAGACCAAAGTATCTATATTTAATTCATTCAAAAGTTTTGTTCCGCCCAATGCAAAGTAATCGGCAGCCTGAGTACTAAAAGCAGTTGGTAACTCAATGACCAAGTCCACGCCATTCTGTAATGCCCAATTTGCTCGAGTCCACTTATCAAACATGGCTGGCACACCACGCTGCAGAAAATTACCAGACATCGCTACAATCACTATATCTGAATTGGTCTGTACTCTAGCCTGTTCAATTTGATACTTGTGACCGTTATGAAAAGGATTATATTCAGCAATGATTCCCACTGCTTTCATCATCTCACCTACTTTTGCGCTTTAAAAAACCATCGCTCTCCCTGTTCATTCCATTCATCAGTAAAATCACTGGTTAGTTCAATAGAATGAAACCCTACTTTTTTTAATTGATCGAGATACAGTTCAACTGGGTAAGTACGTTCTTTATGGGTTTCGTTAAACCGTTCATAACAGGATCCCGATCTTTTAACAAAAATACTTAAATCATGCTCAACAGAGTGTGGTGCTTCACCAGGATAGCTATCCCAGATGAGTAAGCCATCTTCAGTCTCCGCATGAAATGATTCCGTTAGAAATGTTTTCATTTTATGTGTTGAATGCACATCAAATAAGAAAACTCCCCCATTATTTAAATGTTGGTATACCTCTTCAAATGTTTGTCTGACAATATCTAGATTTGGCAAATAACATATAGAATCATTAAATGAAATCACATGATCATAAATTGGTAAATCAGACAAATCAGTCATATCACGCTCAATCAACATAAATTCAGTTTGAGTATTTTCCTTATTTATTTGAGCAAGTGTAAGCATTTCACTTGAATTATCTAAGCCGGTCACTTGAAAACCCACTTCTGATAACCTACTCGCTAAACGCCCACTCCCACACCCGAGTTCTAAGACTGATTCATTTTGCGGGATATATTTCACTGTATAAGCCTGCCACTGATCATACAGTGAATCATCCATTAATTCATCATAAATTTTAGCGAATCTCTGATAGGGAATCATTCAACGATCCAATCTTGTATATCAATTGTGATGGCTTCGGTCCAAAGACTTTCTAATTTAAAGAAATCGCGTTCTTCTTGATTAAAGATATGAACAACAATGGAACCTAAGTCAATTAAAATCCACTTATTACTACCTTTACCTTCGATACGATTTATTTCATAACCATTCTTATTGGCTTCATCAACGACACTTTGTGCCAACGCTCCAATTTGTCGGCTGCTGCTACCATGTGTAATAACATTATAATCAGTCACAATTGAAATCTCAGACATATCTAATGCTACAATATCTTGTGCTCTTTTATCATCTAAAGCTTTTACAACTAATTCAAGTAATTTTTTTTCAGTATTTGACAAGTTTATCCCTCCTAATAAGTTAAAGACTCATTATAAGTTTCAACGGCTTTTGGAAAAACTTTTTTATTATTATCTACTAAATTAATCAATGTTTTCTTAATAATATATGCCGTTGCTAAGTCTAGTGATTCTTTCGCTTTTTTGCGAGCTTTTTTTGCCTCTTTAAAATTGCGCTTCGGTTCAATATAATCTGCTACAAAAATAATTTTTTCAAGTTTGGACATTTTTGTACGCCCAAATGTATGATAAAAAATTGCGTTTAATATATCCTCATCTTCAATATAAAATTCTTTCTTAGCAAGTATTGACCCAACAGGACCATGCCAAATGCTATTGCCATAATCAAGCATGTCTAAATCTAAGTTTTGATTGATAATCGTATCCTTCATAAAACTATTCGATTTTTCTTTAGCATAATCATGGAGTAGTGCAGCTATACTTGCTTTTTCAATATTTTCATCATATCTTGTTGCTAATTCAATGGCCGTCTCTTCCACTCTCAATACATGTGCATAGCGAGAGGGACTTAATTCGTCTTTAATGCGATTAACGATCATTTCTCTTGACGTATTCACAAATTCTTTTGAATACTCAATTGTTTTCTGACTTTTCATTCAAATACAATCCTTTTTGTTCAATGTAATTAATTACCGGATCGGGTGTTAAATATTTAATGGATAATCCTTCTTTAACACGTTGTCTTATATCACTTGAGCTTAAATCAATATCCAATGTATCAATCCAAATAATTGAATAATCCGTCTCCGGCATATAACCAGGACGGTTTACACCGACAAATTTCACAAGTGTGACCAATTCTTCAATAGCTTTCCAGTTTGGTAAGTCCTCTATCATGTCTCCTCCAATAATGAAGAAGTAATCAGTATTTGGATTTGCTTCCTTTAATTGTTTAATCGTATCTATCGTGTAAGTTTTTCCTCCGCGATTAACTTCAGTTAAATCTAATGCAAAATGCGGGTTGTCTTCAATAGCATAATCAAGCATATCCACACGGTACTCTGCATTGATCGTCGTTTTACCATTCGTATGACCTGGTTCTGAAGTTGGCATAAAATGAATAGCATCCAAACCTAATGTTTCATACACTTGTTCAGCAATAGCAAGATGACCAATATGTGGCGGATTAAATGTTCCCCCCATAATCCCTACTCTACGATAAGTTGAGTTAAATGGTTCTTCTTCAACCTTCGGGATTACAGTGACATTACTATTTACTTGTGTTTTCATGTTACTTAACCTCACGTACTTGATCTGAAATTAAACGATTATTTTCATTTGACGATGATTTATATAATACGAGTACACTTCCAATCGATTGAATGACTTTAATTGTTGAATTTCCTTCAATATAATCAGCTACTTCTTTATTAGACATCATCGTATTTTGTAACAATTGAATTTTAATTAATTCTCTTTTTTCAATCGCATCATGAATTTCATTTAAAACTGTTTCATTGATACCATTTTTTCCAATTTGAAAGATTGGATCAACAGTATGTCCTTTTTTCTTTAAAAATTTAACTTGTTTTTTATTTAATGACATATTCTAGCCTCCATGATTTAAATTAGTGCTTTTCGAATAAAAATATCGATACCTTTTGGTGCATATGCAGTGACTTCAATATCTGAACTATTCACCTTTACCCAACCTAACCCTGAGTAAACAATATCAGAAGGTTCTTTTATCTTAAATACAGATTTTTTCATTGCTGTAATCTCTTGGGTAGGTTTAAACGGTGGAGTCAATAATTTACCGACTTGTGTCTGATAGAGATGATCCGCTTTATCATGCTTCGTTCGGTGAATATTTAATTCAGTAGAAGTATATGCTACAAAGGATACTTTTTCTTTTCCTTTTGAGTAATCAAATCGTGCTAACCCTCCAAAAAATAATGTTTGTTTAGGATTCAACTGATAGTTTCTTGGTTTAATTTCTTTTTGTGGTGTCACAATTTTGAGTTCTTTTTCATTAAGTAAATGAACTAGTTGACCTTTTTGAAAAATACCTGGTGTGTCAACTAAAACATTTCCATCATCGATTGGAATTTCAATTTTTCCTAAAGTGGTTCCTGGGAAGTAAGAAGTTGTGATTAAGTTTTTCGTCTGTGTAGATAGGTTGATAATTTGGTTAATTAAGGTGGATTTACCAACATTTGTTGTCCCTACAATATACACATCACGACCACCACGATATTTTTCAATCTTTTTTAACAACTGTTCAACTGATTGGGCATCAATCGCACTGATTAACTCAATTTCCACTGGTCTTAAACCGAGTTCATGAACACGTTCGGTCAACCATTGACGTAATTTGGGTCTTTTTAGTGATTTTGGTAAAACATCTTCCTTATTACCAACGATCATTACAGGGTTGTTCCCAGCGAAACGTTCGATCCCAGGAATAATACTTCCGTTAAAATCAAAGATATCAATGACATTAATAATTAAAGCATCTTTTTCACTGATTTCATTTAACATATCTAAAAAATCATCACTCGTTAATTCCACATCAGCGACTTCATTATAATGTCTTAACCTGAAACATCTTTTGCAGTATAGTTCATCACTATCTCTATTTTCAAGAGCAGATGATGGTACATAACCGGATTGGCTAGGTTTATCTGTTTGGATGGCTGCACCACAGCCTATGCAGTAAAGATCTAATTTAGTCATCTAACGAATTACTCCATTTCATTTTAGGATCATGTTTGACAATATATTTTAATATCTTGTATTCGATCAAACGGTTAAATTTTGTATTCCAAGCATCTGAATCTAGGATAGGTTTTACTAAAACACTATCAATTTTAAAACGGTTGGCACCGATAATATCTGTAATCACTTGGTCGCCTACCATAATAATTTTATCCTTTTCACTGTTCACTGAATCAAATGCTTTTTTAAATCCTTTGCGTCTCGGTTTATAAGCAGATGGGACATGAGTGATGTCTAGGGCTTTCAATGCTTCAGTCACTCGTTTAGGCGTATTGTTTGATAAGACAACCACCTCAATACCGTTATCATCCAAATTTTTAATCCACTCAATAACTTCCTCTGTAGCATGTGGATGGTCCCAAGCAATTAATGTGTTATCTAAATCTGTAAAAACAACTTCCTTGCCAAAACGCTTTAGATCTTCTACTTTAATATCATAAATGGATTCCACTATAAAAGTTGGTTTAAAAATATTTAACATAATACTTCCTCTTCATGCGCTAAATAATCAGACTTTCTTGGTTGCAATAATTCTAATATTTCAATGGCCAAATAATCAATGTCGTCAAATTCATATTGATCATTATTCTCTCGATTAATTAAGGTATATTTACCAGTATAGCCATTAAAAATGACGAGACCACGCTCATATCCATTAACCTCAAATCTTCTTTTTTGAATAACGCTTGTTTTATCTTCACGCATTGCATCTAATCGTCTAATAATAGGTATTAATCTTGAAGAAACCATGCGTATTAAAAACTCCTCTTAAAATAAGCTTATTAGCATTAGTATAACAAAAATTACACTGTTATTGATTATAGCATTATTTTAGAGAAGATTAAATTTATTGGAGCTAATTCATTTGATTAATTTGTATTTAATTACTCTCCTTATGTTGAAACGATTGTTTTCAGTTGTAGTATGATCTATTTTTATCAAATAAAAAAAGCTGAGCTTTCGCCCAGACTTTTTTAATATTATTTAGTATATTTTTTTACTAATTCTACGACTTCTTCTTGTGTTGAACATTCTGTTAATGCGATTTGTGCCATTTCTTCCATTTCTTTAGAATCTAATCGAGATAATAAAGAACGTGTTTTAAGGACACTTGTCGCACTCATTGAGAATTCATCAAGACCCATACCGACTAATAATGGTACAGCTGTTTGGTCTCCAGCCATTTCACCACACATACCAGCCCATTTGCCTTCTTTATGCGCTGCTTTGATGACATTATCAATTAAGCGTAGGATTGAAGGGTTATATGGTTGATATAAATATGAAACGCGTTCGTTCATGCGGTCAGCAGCCATTGTATATTGAATCAAGTCATTGGTACCAACACTGAAGAAATCTACCTCTTTAGCGAATTGATCTGCAAGCATAGCTGCAGCAGGAATTTCAATCATAATACCAATTTGAAGTGAGTCTGCTACTTTAGTTCCTTCTGCTTCAAGTTTTTCTCTTTCTTCTTCAACAATTGCTTTAGCATCTCTTAATTCAGTTAAGTTAGAAATCATTGGGAACATAATACGTAATTTACCATAAGTAGAAGCACGTAATAATGCTCTAATTTGTGTTCTAAAAATCTCATCTTTGTCTAAACTAATTCGAATAGCTCGATAGCCCAGGAACGGATTCATTTCATCTGGTAATTCTAAATATGGTAATTCTTTATCTCCACCAATATCCATCGTACGAACAACAACAGGCTTACCTTCTAAGCCTTCCAAAACTTCTTTGTAAGCTTCAAATTGTTCATCTTCAGTCGGTAATTCTTTTGAATCCATATATAAGAACTCTGTACGGTATAATCCGACACCTTCTGCACCATTACTAATCACACCTTCTAAATCACGAGGTGTACCGATGTTTGCAGCTAGTTCGACTTGTTTACCATCTTTAGTTACTGATAGTTCGTCTTTTAGTTTTTCCCATTCCGATTTCAGTGAATCATATTCAACAGCTTTTTTCTCATTTTCAGCGATTTCTTCATCTGAGGGATCAACGATCACTTCACCAAGAATACCGTCTACTGCTAAATATTGACCTTCTGAAACTTCACTTGTGATGGAACCTGTTCCAACAATTGCAGGAATCTCTAAAGATCTAGCCATAATTGCTGAGTGAGATGTTCTACCGCCGATATCTGTTACAAAGGCTTTAACATACTTTTTATTTAACTGAGCTGTATCACTCGGTGTTAAATCTTCAGCAATAATAATAACTTCTTCATCGATTGTTGATGGATTTGGCAATGTCACACCTAGCAAGTGCGCGATAACACGCTTTCTAACATCCTTGATGTCAGCAGCACGTTCTTGCATATAAGGATTATCTTCCATTGCTTCAAACATAGAGATAAATGTGCCTGTTACTTTTTCAAAAGCAGCACTGGCATTCACTTTATCTTCTTCAATTTGAGAAGTGGTTTGACCAATTAAATCAGGGTCAGATAAAACCATGATATGCGCATCAAAAACTTGTGCTTCTTCTTCACCTAGAGATTCTACAGCATTTTTGCGAATAACCTCTAATTCAGCTTTTGATTTATCAATTGCTTCTTCAAATCGTTTAATCTCATCATCTGCATTTTCTACTGTTTCTTTTGGTATTGTTAAATCAGGTTGAACTAAAGGATAAGCTTTCGCATATGCGTAACCGTCACTCGCAGCTATTCCTATTAATTTTTTCCCCATATTTAATCAGCCATACCTTCTTTTTTAATTGTTTCTTCAATTGCTTCGATTGCTTCTTTTTCG
This sequence comes from Alloiococcus sp., assembly GCA_035301245.1. Lineage (GTDB taxonomy): Bacteria > Bacillota > Bacilli > Lactobacillales > Carnobacteriaceae_A > Alloiococcus. The sequence goes on from DATGUS010000072.1 coordinate 82,382, forward strand.
TCAGATCCTTCTGCTGTAATTGTTACGTCTGATCCTTGGCCAACACCTAAAGACATAACACCCATGATAGATTTAAGGTTAACTGATTTTCCTTTATACTCTAAATTAATTTCTGAGCTAAATTTACTTGCTGTCTGAACTAATAAAGTTGCTGGACGAGCGTGAATACCTGTTTCTGCTGTAATATTAAAATCTCTTTTTTCCATAATAATTTTCTCCTTTTAGAAAAATATTTTTTAAAAACCATCTACCTATCCTATTTTATAGACGACTTTCTCAATAACTAGGTTACCATTTTTTTACTCATACGACAACTTAAATTGATTTTTACACCATAACTTTTAAGAATTTAAAATGTGGCTTTAATTTAATTAAATTTTTTATATCAAAAGACTTGAAAGTCAAAGATAGTCAGAGTATAATGTAAATATGAAAAGTCAAAGATGGTCAATCTTTTCAAAACTACTATTTAATCATTAAATATTTACTCGATAATTAGAAAGGAAGTTTTATATGTTATGTCAAAGATGTAACCAAAGAAATGCAAGTATTCATTTAACTACTGCAATCAATGGTCAAAAACGCGCAATCAATTTATGTAAAGAATGTTACCGCGAAATCAAAGCACAAGAAGAACGTGGTCGCATAAACAGACTTCAGGACAATCCGTTTGGTAACTTCAATAATATTGATGATATCTTCGGAGCAATGATGGACAATTTAAATACTGGCCAACAACCAAGACGTGAAGCTGCTTTTGGCGGTGGCGGTCAACAACCTCCTCATCAAGGTGGAAACGGCGGAATCTTAGACGAGTATGGTATCAACCTAACGCAAATGGCCCGCGAAGGTAAAATCGATCCAATTATTGGTCGCGACACGGAAACTGAACGGGTTATTGAAATCTTAAACCGACGAACAAAAAATAACCCCGTATTAATTGGTGAAGCTGGTGTTGGTAAAACAGCTGTTGTAGAAGGTTTAGCAAATAAAATTGTTGCTTCAGATGTTCCTCAAAAACTACAAAATAAAGAAGTGATCCGTTTAGATGTTGCTTCACTTGTTCAAGGGACAGGTATTCGCGGACAATTCGAAGAACGTATGCAACAATTAATCAATGAACTAAAAGAAAATGATGATATCATCCTATTTATCGATGAAGTTCATGAGATTGTTGGTGCAGGTTCTGCAGACGGCAGTAGCATGGACGCAGGAAATATCTTAAAACCTGCACTTGCTCGTGGTGAACTACAAATGGTTGGGGCGACAACCCTTAATGAGTACCGTAAGATCGAAAAAGATTCGGCATTAGAACGTCGTATGCAACCCGTTAAAGTAAATGAACCGACTCCGGAACAAACATTAACAATTCTTAAAGGAATTCAACCAAAATATGAAGAATTCCACCACGTTAAATATGATCCTAAAGCTTTACAAGCGGCAACTGAACTATCTAACCGTTATATTATGGATCGTTTCTTACCGGACAAGGCAATTGACTTAATGGACGAAGCAGGTTCTAAGAAAAACTTAACAATTCAAGTGTCAAATCCTGATGAATTAAAAGAAAAAATTAATTCAGCTGAAAAAATGAAACAAGAAGCACTTGACCGTGAAGACTACGAAAAAGCTGCGCTATACCGCGATCAAATTTCTAAATTCGAAGGTATGCTTGAACAGCAAAATCCTGAGTCAGAAACTCCAACTGTTACTGAACGAGATATCATTAATATCATCGAGATTAAAACTGGTATTCCCGTAGGTGACCTTAAAGAAAATGAACAAACACAACTTCGTGATCTTGAAGATAATTTAGAAAAACATGTTATTGGTCAAAATGAAGCTGTAGAAAAAGTCTCTAAAGCCATTAGACGCAATCGAATTGGTTTACGTAAGAAAAATCGTCCAATTGGTTCATTCTTATTCCTAGGCCCTACAGGTGTCGGTAAAACTGAGTTAGCCAAAAGCTTAGCACACGAATTATTCGGTAGCAAAGACGCCATGGTTCGTATCGACATGAGTGAGTACATGGAAAAACACAGTACAAGTCGCCTAATCGGTTCACCTCCGGGATATGTTGGTTATGATGAAGCCGGTCAATTAACTGAACAAGTTCGTCGTAATCCTTACAGCTTAATCCTAGTTGATGAGGTCGAGAAAGCTCACCCAGATGTTTTAAATATGTTCTTACAAATATTAGATGATGGTCACTTGACAGACGCTCAAGGTCGTCGAGTGAACTTTAAAGAAACTATTATCATTATGACAAGTAATGCAGGCAGTACGGATGCTGTTGAAGCAAGCGTGGGATTCGGACAAAATAATGATACAAAAGGTGATTTAATCAATCGCTTAACCAATTATTTCAGACCGGAATTCCTAAACCGTCTAGATGGTATTGTTGAATTCCAACCATTATCTAAAGATAATTTAATTGATATCGTAGGTATTATGATTGAAGAAATTCAACATGCGCTCAAAGATAGAGATCTAACTATTCAAATTACTGATGCTGCCAAAGAAGAACTGGTGGAATTGGGTTATGATCCGAAAATGGGTGCTCGCCCACTCCGTCGTGTTGTAGAAGAGCATGTTGAAGACCAAATTGCTCAGTTCTATCTAGATAATCCTGGTGTGTCAGACTTTGTGATTACTACCGATGAAAACAATCAAATTATCGTTGAAGAAAATTCAAAACAGACATCTTCAGAAGATAAATCGTCAGAAATTGACGAAAACAATGATGGAAATTAATTCATTCATTGAATAAAATGAAAAGTGCTAACCTAGGTATCTTAATACTTCGGTTGGCACTTTATTGTTTTAATTATAAATTATAGTAAAGACTTTAATTCGATGTCAGGATATTTATCGCTGAACCAACGCATTGCAAACTCATTTTCGAATAAGAACAATGGTTGATCGAAACGATCCTTCACTAACATATTACGGCTGGTACTCATTTTTTCATCTAATTGGTCTGGATCAATCCATCGAGCAATACGGCTGCCAATTGGTTTCATTGTAATTTCAGAGTTGTATTCGTGCTTCATACGGTGCTCTAAGACCTCAAATTGAAGTTGACCAACTGCTCCGACAATATAATCATTTGTATGATAAGTCTTATACAGTTGAATCGCTCCTTCTTGAAGCAATTGCTCAATCCCTTTGTGGAAAGATTTTTGTTTCATCACGTTTTTAGGATCCACTCTCATAAATAATTCCGGTGTAAACTGAGGCAGATCTGGAAATTCAATTTCTTCTTTTCCAGAATAGATAGTATCGCCAATTTGGAAAGTACCTGTATCATACAATCCAATAATATCACCTGCTACAGCTGATGTTACCGTCTCACGGTCTTCTGCTAAAAATGTTGTAGAGTTCGTTAACTTCATATCTTTATCTTCTCTAGTTAACGTCACATTCATACCCTTTTCAAATTCTCCAGAACAAATTCTTAAAAAAGCAATTCGGTCACGGTGTTTCGGATCCATATTAGCTTGAATTTTAAAGACAAATCCTGAGAAGTTTGAATCTGTTGGCTTAACAACGTGTTCGTGCTTATCTTTTTGAGTACTTGGACTTGGTGCATATTTAATAAAAGCATCTAAAAACGTTTGGACACCGAAATTTGTTAACGCTGAACCAAAGAATACAGGAGTCAATTCCCCTTTAGCAATCAGCTCTTCAGAGAACTGATTGCCAGCTTCTTTAAGTAATAAAGCTTCTTCTAAAGTCTGATCATACTGAGCATCTTTTTTAATCGGATGATTTCCTACAATTTCGCCATCTTCATCTAACTCTAAAAATCCAGAATTATCTTCATAATTTTCGGGATCATGGACTTCAATACGATGATTATAAATATCATAAAGTCCCAGTAAGTTCCTTCCAGATCCCATTGGCCAGTTCATCGCGTAGGCATCAATTTCTAAAACTTCTTCTAACTCTTCAACTAAATCAAGAGGTTCTCTACCATCTCGATCAAGCTTATTCATAAATGTAAAAATAGGGATACCACGCATACGACAAACTTTAAATAGCTTTTTCGTCTGTGCTTCAATCCCCTTTGTACTATCAACAACCATGACTGCAGCATCTACAGCCATTAAAGTACGGTACGTATCTTCTGAGAAATCTTCGTGTCCTGGTGTGTCTAAAATATTGATACGTTTTCCTTTGTAATCAAACTGCATCACTGAACTAGTTACCGAAATCCCACGCTGTTTTTCAATTTCCATCCAGTCTGAAGTTGCAAATTTACCAGTTTTTTTCGCTTTTACGGTTCCCGCTTGTCTGATAGCACCTCCAAATAATAACATTTGTTCAGTAATTGTTGTTTTCCCCGCATCCGGGTGCGAAATAATCGCGAATGTTTTTCTTTTATTAACGGCTTCTTTTGTGTTAAATTTTGTCATACGTTCTCCTTCATTCCATTTTCTAGCATTCTTATCTTACCAATTTAGGTTTAAGGTCACAAGATATTATTTTGAGTATCTCACTTGGTGGGCTAATTGATTGACATCTATTACATTGTTTTTCATAATATTTTATAAAGGAGCGATACCTATGAATATTGAACAAACTACAAATTTAAAAGATACTATTTATACTGACAGTCTCTTTATTCGAGAAGAAGTCTTTATAAAAGAACAAAATATTCCTAAAGAAATTGAAATTGATAATAAAGAAAATCAAGCCACGCACTATACTGGTTACAATAAAGATCAGCCATTGACTACCTTAAGAGTAATTAAAATTAATGATCAAACAGCTAAGTTGCAACGTATTGCGACATTAAAAGAATATCGCCATAATGGTTATGCAAAAGCTTTAATTAAATATGTGCTTGCTGATTTAAAAGATCAAGGGTTTAGAGAAGTCTTGATCGGTGCACAATCTTATAAAATTCCATACTACGAGAAAATTGGCTTTAAAGTTATAAGTGAGGAGTTTATGGAAGCAAACATTCCACACAAAAAAATGTCTATCACTCTTTAATTAAAGCTTCGATATCTTTAGGTAGTGGAACTTGCAGACTAATTTCATCTTTCGTTATCGGGTGTTCAAATGTGAGTTCATAACAATGCAATGCTTGACGATTAATCCTTGTCGTACTGCCACCATATAAGTCATCACCTGCTAATGGATGATTAATGTAAGAAAAGTGAACACGAATCTGATGCGTACGTCCCGTCAGTAATTCGATATCAATATAAGTAAATTCTGGAAGTTTTTTAATTATTGAATATTTAGTAAGAGCTGGTTTACCTTCAGGTAGGACAGCTCTTTTTATAATGGATCCTGGTGCTCTAGCGATCGGATAATCTATGATATCTTTTTTGACATTCAGATCTCCTTCAACAACTGCTTTATAGCGTTTTTTCATTGTTGTCTTCGAAAACAGATGATGGATATATCCTGACTTAGCATAAATAATCACTCCGCTTGTATCCTTATCTAACCGACTGACCGGATGAATCGCCGTATTTTGAAAGTTATTTTTCTCAAAATACCACAGTAGAAAATTAGCCATTGTGTGCTCCTTATTTTGATGTGATGGTAATGAAGGTATATTTGCTGGCTTATTCAAAGCGATAAAATAATCATCTTCATAAAGGATGTTTAACTTACCTTCAGTGGCTTTTATATGGCTACTTGCTTTTTTATCAGGCAATTTAAAAGTAACTAAATCACCTTCTTGCAATGACTTAGTTACTTTTTCTGGTTCATTATTTACTAAAATTGAATTTGGTCTCCCTTTAACTGATTTCAATAAGCTTCTAGAAATAGCTTTACTTTTTAAAAAGTCTTTTAATATCAGACTATCTTGGTCCGATGCTCTAACTATCCAGGTCAAATTCATTGTGTCGCTTCACTCCCAAAAAAGCATTCTCTACTCGATCCCAGAAGTGTGTGTGATCATAACGTGCAAAACTAATGCGTTCATCGGCAATTCGTAATTTTACTTCTTCAACATTCTTTTCTTTTGCTGATAATTGGTCGACTGATAAAGATATCGTTGATGTATTCATCGGCTTCAGTGTAATCCATTCATCCGGTGCAATAACTATCGGCGAACTTAATGTACGGAAAACACGATTGTTTAAACTCGCAATTTCGGTCACTTGAAGTGCTTCTAGTCTCGGATGCAGTACTGCGCCACCAACTGATTTATTATACCCGGTTGAACCAGTTGGTGTAGAAATACATAGCCCATCACCACGAAACCGCTCAAATAATTCATCTTGAATATAAACATCACACACCAATGTTCCATTTGTATAACGTAAAATGGATTCATTTAAAGCTAAGTAATGCTTTTCTTCATCTTTATTTTTATATTTAATAATCACATCTAAGAGTGGATATTGAACGGCCTCTTCATTATCGTTAACCATTTGTTTCACTAATTCATTTAAATTATATTCACGCCAATCCGTATAAAAACCTAAGTGACCTGTGTGAACACCAATAAATCTTACTTTATCTAAAATATGTGCATAACGATGGAACGCTGAGAGTAATGTACCGTCCCCACCAACAGATATAACAATTTCAGGCAATAATGGATCAATCACCATATTCTCTTCAATCAATAATTCTCTTAAACGATTAGAAACTTGAATCGATTTTTCACTGTGATTATTAATAATGACAACTCGCATAATAAACTCCTATAAGATTATTCTTAGTGATCTTGTTCCTGCTCACTGATATCCATAATTTCATTTCGAATAGATGACATTTCTTCATCTAACTGATAGACCGCTTTGGCCGTCTTTTGAAGACGACGTTTCAATTCTATTGGATAATCACCTTTGTATTTATAATTCAAAGAGTGCTCAATTGACGCCCAAAAATTCATCGCTAAGGTTCTCACCTGAATCTCAACTAACACCTCATATTTTTGGTCAATCACATCCACTGGATATTTACATACCAAGTGATAGGAACGGTAACCACTTTCTTTAATATGAGAGATGTAATCTTTTTCGTAGATAATTTCAAGATCTTCACGCTTTCTCATTAATTCAACGACTTCTTGAACATCTTCCACAAAAGGACACATAATTCTTAAGCCAGCAATATCTTCCATCTCTTCTTCTAAATTTTCCATTGCAATTTTTCGTATTTTTGATTTTTGAATAATACTTTCAACAGGTTTCAATCGACCTGTCACGAATTCAATCGGACTTGCTTCCCCACGCAGACGATACATTTCCCGCTGACCTTTTAACTTCACTTTTAATTCATCTAATGCTAATTTATATGGAAATAAAAACAAATCCCAATCTGATCTCATTACTAAAACCTCATTACTTGTTTTTGTCATTATTAATTGTATCATTAAACTGTGATGAAACATAGAAAAGGGGTTAAATAATGAGTCAAGAACTAGAAATTGAATTTAAAAACTTATTAACAAAAAAAGAATACCATGAATTATTTGATGCATTTAACTTTGAAAACATTGAACCTATTGTTCAGGAAAATTTTTATTTTGATACGGCGGATATGGCGATTCGTCAAAAGCATGCAGCATTAAGAATTAGAACAAAAGATAATTCTGCCAAAATCACATTAAAAACACCACAAGATGGTCACTTACTCGAAACAAACGAGACCATTCCACTAAAAAAAGCAAAGTCAATCATCCAAAAAGGGGCATTTACCCCACCAAAATCAATCTTAAACCAGTTAAGTAAAGAACAAGTCACTGTTGAAAAATTACAATTAATTGGTTCACTAAAAACAAAGCGTGTCGAAAAAGAGTATCATGGCGCCTTACTTGTTCTTGATCAAAGTTGGTACGGGGATACGGTTGATTTTGAATTAGAGCTAGAAGCTTGTGACCATGACTTTGGAGAAGAGTTATTCTATAATATACTTCTTAACCACAAAATACCTAAACGCGACACACCAAATAAGATTGCTCGTGCTCTTAACTACGATCCTTCTTGACGTTAAGCATATTATTAGGTACTATAAACAATATTTGATAACATAAATATGTGGAAATTGTACTATATAAACAGAAGGTGAATATATTTTGAATTCAAAAGAAATGATTGAAATTTTTTTGTTTGTTAATCCGTTAGACAAAAATTGTCTAGAAGTGGCAAGATCTGTTTGTCGTTTCCCTAAAAATCGCTCTGAAAAAGTAAATATTCGATTAATTACTTACAAGTTGAATAATAGCACGAAAACGACCTTTCAATCTTTTAAAAATACTGCTGTCTTTAATGCTGAATATTTAAGTTGTTTATCTTTTCAAGCGGCTTCTATGCAAGGTAAGAAAAAAGGAAATCAGTATTTTATAAATCTTCAATCATTGTTATTTGAAAAAAACTATGAATTTAGCGAAAAAACAATAATTAAAGCAGCTAAAGAAGCAAATATTGATTTAGAAATTTTTAAAGAAGATTTGTACTCCAACTTGGCAAAAAACTCTTGTCAACGAGATAAGCAACTAGCCAAAGAGATGGAAGTTAGAACAGTTCCAACATGTATCATCTACTATCACAATCATTCTATGAATAAAACTCGGGTAGAAGATACTATCAGTGACTACACACTCCATTATGTGTGTAATACTTGTCACAGTCTCAAAGCTATTGATACAAATTGATAAACAACAAAATAATTTAATAAAGCAAAAAGGAAAGCTCTTAGCTTGATTCATCCTTTACCCGGAAAAGGATGAATCAAGCTAAGAGCTTTTTATTTATATCATGACTAAAAATATAAACTAAAAGGCGTTAATGATTTACACCACTAACGCCTTTCCAGTCTAAATATCCTGTAGGGTAAATGAAGCACCTCTAAAAAATTACAAATGATTTATTTTTCAACTTCTTTTAATACTTCTTCTAATTGATCTAAACGTGATTCAAAGACTTGCATTGCCCGTTGAATATAAGCTTTATCCGTCATATCAACACCTGCTTTTTTCATAATGTCGATTGGATAGTCGCTGCGTCCGGCTTTTAGATAAGTCAGGTACGCTTCAAGCGCACCCTCTTCTTCGTTAACAATCTTATCAGCTAGAGCAGTCGCAGCACAAAAGCCAGTTGCATATTGATACACGTAGTAGCCCATGTAGAAGTGAGGAATGCGTGACCATTCATATTGAATCTGATCATCATTCACCACTGCATCACCATAGTAACGATCATTCATTTCTGAATACGTTTCATTTAAATATTGACCTGTTAGTGGTTGACCTTCAGCCGCTGCTGTATGAATTTTATGTTCGAATTCGGCAAACTGCGTCTGTCTAAACACAGTACCTTTGAAACCATCTAAATATTGATTTAATACAAACACTTTAGTTAATGGGTCTTTAGCATTTTCTAGCAAGTAATCGGTTAATATATTTTCATTTGTTGTTGAAGCAATTTCTGCTAAGAAAATTGAGTAGTCCCCATAAACATATGGCTGAGTGGAACGAGTAAAATAACTGTGAACACTATGACCTAATTCATGAACTAATGTGTATAAATTATTTAATGAATCATGCCAATTTAATAGAATATAAGGATTTGTATCATAACCACCTGATGAGTAAGCGCCACTACGTTTGCCTTTATTTTCAACAACATCAATCCAACGATCATTGAAAGCTTTTTCTAATACCTTTACGTATTCATCACCTAATTTTTCTAACCCTTTAAATGTGACATCAATCGCTTCTTCATAAGAATAGTTCAGTGATGACTCTCCTGTAATTGGTGTATATAAATCATACATATGCATTTCATCAAGTTCTAAAACTTTCTTACGTAAAGCCATATAACGATGGAACAATGGTAAGTTCTCATTAACAACTTCAATTAAAGTATCGTGCACAGATTCTGGAATATGATTATTTGATAATGCACGGTCTCTAGCAGATGTGTAATTATGAACTTTAGCCAGATAGTTATTCTTCTTCACTTCATTCTGCAGTGTGCTTGCTAAAGTATTGTTAAAGCTCCTATATACATCATACATTTTTTCAAAGGCTTCTTTACGGACACTACGGTCAGTACTTTCCATTAATTGCCCATATAAACCATGTGATAGCTGTACTTCTTGGCCATTTTCATTCTTTACAAGTGGGAACTGAATATCAGCATTATTAAGCATTGCGAAAGTCTGTCTACTTCCTGATAACACTTCACTTGCTGCAGCTAACATCGCTTCTTTGTCAGCACTTAAAACGTGATCACGATTTGCTAATGATTTTTCTATTTCATGACGATACACTTCTAACTTCGGCTCATCATTAAAATATTGTTCAATTTTATCATTAGACACACTTAACAATTCAGGTTGAAACCATGATGTTGCTTCTCCTGCTTGGCTTAATAAGCCTCTTGCACGGTCTTGAAGCGCTTGATAGTCTGAGTTACTTGTATCTTGGTCACTCTTCAAGTGTGCATAGACGTAAACATTTTCTAGTTTACGATGTAAATTTAGAATTGTTTCTAAAGCTGTTAAAAAGGAAGTTGCTCCATCATCGAGTGTGCCTTTTTTAGAAGCAGCTTCTTTAATAGATGATTGCGCTTCGTCAAAAGCTGCTTCCCACTTTTCGTCGGATTCATAAATTGGAGTTAAATCCCATGTTAATTCAACTTTAACCTCTTCACGTTTAGGTAATTCATTCAATGTCATTAAAAATCCCTCTCTTTGATTAAACACTTTCTAATGTACTTATCATTTTATCATAATCTATTTAATTTTTCTCAGAATATGAAAACTTCAAACGCTCCATTGTTCGATCGTAAGAATCCTTCATGCGAATGCGAGTATCTTCTGAAAAATCTGATACATTAGAGTCTGCTGCCGGTAGTATAGTATATTCATATCTTCCGCCTTCAATGGCATTTCTTTGAACCCATGTTGGTGTAAAAGAAACATGAGTTAATTCAACGGAATCTGTATCTTTCAGTCTTTCAAAGTCTAAGTGAACAATCACACCATCCTCAGTCGGTCTAAATGCTTCTCCTAAACTTTCAAAGCGTTGATTAGATAAGAAATTACCAACTGAATAAATTATAAACATCTCATGATCCTCATATGTAATCATTTCAGCTTCTTGAATGACATGAGGGTGTGAGCCGATGACTGCGTCCACGCCTAATTCCGCAAATACTTGAGCAAAATGCTTTTGTTCTTCTGATAATTCTGAAGTATATTCTTCTCCCCAGTGAGCATAAGCTAAAATAATATCTGGATCAGTCTCTTTCACTGCATTAATTTCTTTTTCAATGATTTCTTCTTCCAACAAGTTGATATGTTGGTACATCTCTTCATTAGTAAACCAATTTGTTTCTTGACCATTAACAAAGGAAGTGAAAGCAACTATCGCTACGTCAATACCATTGATTGTTTCAGTATAAAAACGTTCTGAATCATCATCAATAGATGTTCCAATAGCCGGTAAGCCTTGTTTTTCAATCCACTGAACCGTCTGAACAGCTCCTTTCACTAAGTTGTCCATACTATGATTATTTGCTGTAACAATCCCATTAAAACCAGCATAATCAAGGCCTTCAATTAATTCTTTTGGAGTGACGAATGATGGATAACCACTATACTCACTAGATTCAGCACTTAAAGTAGTTTCTAAATTAACAAGGTTTAAATCTGACTCATCAAAAATAGGTTTGACATAATCAAACATTTGGTCAAAATTGTATTCTTCTGTTTGATTTGGATCGGCTGCTTTATATATACCGGAATGACCAATGACATCACCCACGGCCGAAACACGAAGCTGTTCAACCCCTTCTTCCACCATTTCTTGAGTAGCTTCATTATGACCATTAGATAACTCTTCATTTCCAGTCGGGGCTTCTTCTAGACTACAACCTACTAGAGCAATTGAAGCTGTTACTAATATTAAATGCTTCTTTAATAATGACTTCATTCATCTAACTCCTCTTGATTATTTAAAAACTCTTCATAAGTGAGGTTGTTTTCATATAAATATGTCGCCAATTCTTCACCAAAATAACGATAGTGCCATGGCTCGTATTGATAACCTGTGATGTCTTCTTTTCCTTCAGGATAGCGCATTACAAAACCAAATTGATGAGCATTCTGAGATAGCCATTTACCTTCGGGTACATTAATAAACTCTTCTGTCAGCTCATTGTTCACGCTCTCGGCAGTGATATCCATTGCTAAACCGGTCTGGTGTTCACTAGTTCCTGGACGAGCACTAAAACGGTCTGCTGTCTCTTGATCATGCGTACTAACATAATTCGAATAAAGATTTTCTTGCGTTAAGTAAGAACGATACCCTGACCTTGCCTTTAATTCCATACCTTCAGATAGTGCTGCTTCAAACATGTTGGATAACTGCTCTGAAGCTTCTTGTCTTAATTGTCTAACTTCTGGATTTTCGATAACGTACGATACATCGATCGTTACGAGATCACTTGGAATATAATTTTTATCTAAAGCATGATTTTTATTAGTTAATACAGTTAATGAATTTGATTCATTTGGATTAACTTCTATATTATTTGCTTTATTCTGATTCTCTACTGATGAGCAGTCATCAGTATTTTGAACAGTTTCTTTATTTTCTAATTGATTATTTAATTGTTCTTCTTTTGGAGATCCACACGCATATAGAGACATGGTGGCTCCTAATATAAATAAATATTTTGTAAACATCTGAATCATCTCCACTATACTATTAAACCATTAAATCCAGCAGATTAAAACCGCTTTTCATCAACATCTACACCACTTATCATCATTAACTCGAAAAAGTACCCCTTCTGACTCCAATAAATCCATAAAATCTGAAAAACATCTCATTCGGTATTGAGCGTCAACATTGGGCATAATATAAAGTTTTATACGACCAGACCCAATCTGTTTTTTTAACCATAATCGAACTGTATCTTTAGAAATGATAGTGTCCTGTTCAAAGTTATTGATCCAATGATACAAATCATATTTCCATGCATAGCCAGGCGTCATCACCGTCCATTCACCTTCACATGGTAAGAATATCATTGAAGGTAGAGTAAACAAATTATCCCCTTGATTATACATTTTATTAAAAAAGCACCGAGCATTCTTAGTCTTAAAATACTGCATTCTTCTTAATTCTTTAAATGCCTTTTGCGTAATGATTTGTTGATCAACGAGTTGAATGTTGTAAGGTTCCGGAAGGTCTTTCATTGTAACGAAACGCGTGAGATATGATGTGGACCACTTTAATCTGTCAAGGTAGTGAAAATGATGATGAATAATTAACTGCTTATTAATTATATCTAAATATAGTAAATTGGGAGTCGTTAAAACATATTGATTCATCATTGCACGATGAAGCTGAGTAAGTCGTGTGTTTAAGATTAAAGGTGATCCAATAATCCACAATACAATGATATCTGCTTTTTTGTACCCTTTAGATCTTTTCAGAACATCTTTTACAGAAATTGAACTACATTGAAACTCAATCGCTATTTTTTGCTTATTTTTCGTGATTAGCAAATCTGGCCGTTGTTTCAATGTCTTGATATAAGGTTCCATTTCAATCGATTCCACATGGGGCTTTAAAAAGTGATATAAGAAATATTTGCCCCTTATATGCTCTTCGGTCTCACCTTCAGAAAAAGATTGACATTCACTATTTTTGTAGTGAGAAAAATGAGGCATATTTTTAGTGCCTTGTTTTAAAAAGACTTTTTCTTTACAACTTGGACAAAAGTAGCAATTTTCTGAATTCTTTTTTTCTAGTGAAGCATTTTTCAATTGATTATATTGATCATAAGCAATTAACATGAGTATCCCTCCCCTACAGTATACGAATTAATTGTTTTACATTATTTATTTTTAAAAATAAATATAAAAAAGAACTCAGCTCTCACCAAGTTCTTTTTTATAGTCTTCAATTAAAAATGTGTTTTTAAAATACCTAAAGCATTCTCTTCAATAATGACATCGGCATGTTCCTCAAGCACATCGACTGATACCGGACTCTCTTCTCCATATTCTTTTACTTTCGCAAATAATAATTTACGATATACTTCAGTGGTACGATATAAGTCTTCAAATTCAAGATATAGATAATAGATTGAATTCTGATGGTATAATACTGAATCAATAAATTCATCATCTAAATCAGTAACTAAAATTAAGAGTTTTTCAATATTATCGAATGCAACAATCATTGATGATGTTTTCTCATTATGATTATCATCCAGATTTGAATCATCTTCCAATTGACCAAGAATATCATTTATCACTTTTGAATCCTCTGAATCCTCGCCTTTAGATTTTTTCTTTTCGTTTGATGATAGTTGTTTTGATTCACGAGCAATTGAATTAATGATATCTTCATCAACATTTGCCCCTTTACTAATAAATAATTCCAACCCGTTATTTTTTGGCATTACTTGGAACGTGACTGCATCAGAATCTTTAAAGTCATCATTCAAATCGACTTCTTCTAAAATACCATAAAAAAAACTTTCAATTTGTTTTTCATTTCCTAATAAATCCAAAAATGTTATTCCGCGATTCATGAGATCCGAGTTATCAATAGTGACACGTATAGTATCATCATTAATGTGTTCAATTTCCATAGCTCAATCACCTCATTCACTATTTTAAAACTATGGTAGATTAACCAATTAAACCTTATTATACAAAAAAAGGTGTCACTATTCAATAGCGACACTCTTTGACTAATATTCCATAATAACACGGGTAGGTTTAGGCAAAAATTTATTAAGTTCTTCTTCGTTATAGCCTACAAGCATTCGTTTATCATCATACAATATAGGCAGTTTCAATAATTTGGGTTCTCTCTCCATTGATTCATAAAGTTCTTTAAGTGAGATATCATTATCTTCAATGACATGCTGCACCATTGAAAGGTATTCTGGCGCAATGATATCAATTACACCCATCTCAGTTAATGATGTCATTTGCTTTAACTCTTCCATGGTCACCAAATCATCAAATAATTCCTTTTCTTGATATGGTATGCAACGTTTGTCTAACCATTGTTTTACCTTTTTACAATCAATCGAACTTGGATACGTAAATAACTTAAGCATATCTATCCCCCATAATTTTTATTTTTAGATAGCGGCTTAATAAATTAATTCTACCAATTCATCAACATCGACATCACCAAAGTATTTATTAATATCAACAGATTCTAATACTTTATGGATTGATTTCGCTTCATAATTAGTACCTTTTAATTTATCTTCTACATCTGAGATTTCTCCCATACCGAAGAAATCACCATAAATTTTAATATCTTTAATAACACCTTTATCGACATTTAACTTCACTTCTACTGTACCAATTGATAAACGTTCACTACGTTCTAAATCAAAGTCTGGAGACTCACCGTAGTTCCAGTTCCAGTTTGCTGTATATTTTTCAGCAAACTTATCAATCTCTTCCCAGTCTTGATCAGTTAATTTATATTCTTTCACTTCAGAAATATCGTCAACATCATAAATATTTAATAATAATTTTTCTCTAAAATTTTTCGTATTCATATTTTGATATTCGTCATTTAAATATGGTTTAATATTTGTTACGCGACTACGAATTGATTTAATACCTTTAGATTTTAATTTATGTTTCTTAGGTTTTAACGCACCAACTACGGCATCGATTTGTGAGTTAAACATTAACGTTCCATGAGCTGTCATTCGTCCATTCTTAGAGTACATGGCATTTCCTGAGAATTTTTTGTCATCAATAATTAAATCATTACGGCCGCGTAATTCTGCACCAGAAGCACCCATTTTTTGAAGTGCATCAATTACCGGTAAGGTAAAACGCTTGAAGTTTCTAAATGAATCACCATCATCTTTTGTTATGAAACAGAAGTTAAGTACGCCTAAATCATGATACACTGCTCCACCACCACTGAAGCGACGGACCACTTTTACATCATTGTCTTCAACATACTGAGTATTTACTTCTTCATAAGTATTTTGGTTTTTACCTACAATAATTGAATCGTTATTGATGTAGAAAAGTAAAATAGGTTCATCAAGCTGAACATTATTTAATAAGTAGTACTCTATAGCCAAGTTAATACTTGGATCATGAATTTCTTCGCCATTTCTTTCATTCTTTACGTAATACATATCGTACTTCCTTTCATTTTCGTTCTCGTATGTATAGTTTAAGATACAATTTAAGAAAAATACACTGAATTTTGAAATTTTATTAAAAATATTAGATTTATTATATCTATCGAGTATTATTTCATACTTTTAAAAACAAAATTGTTTTTATTTAAGCATAAATTTTATAATAAATTTCTACACAGTCATTTAAGCCATAAAAAAAGACTGACTTTGACATGTCAGTCTTTTTTATCATCTTATTGATTAGAAATAGCTTCTTTCGCTTGTTCTGTTAATGATGCGAATGCCTCTGCATCGTTAACTGCTAATTCTGCTAATACTTTACGGTTTAAGTCAATACCTGCTAATTTTAGTCCGTGCATGAATTTTGAGTAGCTTAAGCCGTTTAAGCGAGCTGCCGCATTGATACGTGAGATCCATAATTTACGGAAATTACGTTTATTCTGTTTACGGTCACGGTAAGCATACATGTAAGATTTCATAACCTGCTGTTTAGCAACTCTAAATAATTTGTGTTTTGCTCCGTAGTAACCTTTAGCTAATTTTAAAACACGTTTACGACGACGTAAAGTGACTGTTCCACCTTTTACTCTTGCCATTTTTAATTTCCTCCTCTAACTAATTATTTCATGTAAGTTAATTGTTGGTTAATACGTTTTTGGTCTGATTTATGAACCATTCCAGCTTTACGTAATTGACGTTTTTGTTTTTGAGTCTTATTCGCAAATAAGTGACTTCTTTTTGCGTGGCTACGTTTTAATTTTCCAGAAGCAGTACGTTTGAAACGTTTTTGACTTCCTTTATGAGTTTTCATTTTTGGCATAGTTAAATCCTCCTGTATTAATTGAAATTTTTATTTTTCGCTTTTCGGCGCAATCATTAAGAACATTGAACGACCATCCATTTTTGGTTTTTGCTCAATATCGCCGATATCTTTGGTTTCTTCAGCAAAACGCTCTAAAACTTCACGACCGATATCTTTATGAGTAATAGCACGACCACGGAAACGAATAGAAACCTTTACTTTGTCACCATCTTTTTCTAAGAATTTTCGACCTTGTTTTAGCTTAGTATTAAAATCATGATCATCAATAGTTGGGCTTAAACGTATCTCTTTAACATCAATTGTCTTTTGATTCTTACGTTGTTCACGTTCACGTTTTTGTTGCTCATAACGGTATTTACCGTAATCCATAATACGGGCAACGGATGGGTTAGCGTTAGGTGACACTAATACTAAGTCCAGTTCAACACGTGCAGCTGCTTCTAAAGCTTGTTCTCGTGAAACAACTCCGATTTGCTCTCCATCATGTCCGATTAATCGTAACTCTTTATCGCGAATACGATCGTTAACTATCATTTCCTTTATGATGATACACCTCCGAAAATATTTGAAAAAAACAAAGAACGGAACTCCGTTAATACACAAAGTCCCGTTCAGTTAAATGATCTGAGTTAACCTACACCTACTTGAGGCATAGTCATTCATTAAATACTGATATTAGCCCATGAACTGTATCCATAAGGCGAGAAGTGGGACTTCTACTTTGTTTTCTCAACATTTAATAGAATAACATTATAATCTTATCATGTCAACTGAATTTAAAAATAAATACATTTCATGGGGTAAAGATCATATGGTGGTAACTAAATGATATATATTAATTATTTTCTCTACTTTTTGATTTAATATCTTCAATTAATAAATCAATAAATGTATCTAAGTCCATTGTATTGGTATCTCTTTCGCCGTATTTACGAACAGAAACGGTTTTATTTTCCGCTTCATTATCACCGATTACAATTTGATATGGAATTTTTTGTGTCTGAGATTGACGAATCTTGTATCCTAATTTTTCATTACGGTCATCAACTTCGACACGTACATTGTTCATTCTTAATTTTGCTGCCAGATCTTCAACAACATCTAAGTGTGCATCCAAGCTTACGGGTATCAGTACCGTTTGTATTGGCGCTAACCATGTTGGAAAAGCACCTTTGTACTCTTCAATCAAGTATGCCACGAAACGTTCCATTGTCGATACCACACCACGGTGGATGACAACTGGACGGTGGTTATCTTGACCATCTTCACCGACATAAGTTAAGTCGAAACGTTCTGGTAGCAAGAAGTCAAGTTGTACTGTTGATAGTGTTTCCTCTAATCCGATTGCTGTTTTTACTTGAACGTCTAACTTAGGCCCGTAGAATGCGGCTTCTCCGATTGCTTCAAAGTATTCAATACCCGCTTCATCTAGCGTTTCACGAAGCATATCTTCTGCTTTAATCCACATCTCATCATCATCGAAGTATTTCTCTTTGTTTTCTGGGTCTCTTAGACTTAGACGGAAACGGTAATCCGTGATGTTAAAGTCTTCATACACTTCAACAACTAAATCTACCACTCGTTTAAACTCTTCTTTAATTTGGTCAGGTCTTACAAAAACATGTGCATCGTTTAATGTCATCTCACGAACCCGTTGTAAACCTGATAGAGCTCCGGATTTTTCATAACGGTGCATCTGACCTAATTCAGCAATACGAATTGGTAGTTCGCGGTAACTATGTGTATCGTTTTTGTACACTTCCATATGATGTGGACAGTTCATTGGACGTAAGACAAGCATTTCACCGTCCCCCATATCCATTGGTGGGAACATGTCATCTTGGTAGTGATCCCAGTGGCCTGATATTTTGTATAATTTTGAATCTGCCATAATTGGTGTATACACGTGTTGGTAGCCTAAGCTAATTTCTTTATCAGTAATATAACGCTCGATAATACGACGGATTGTCGCTCCTTTTGGTAACCAAAAAGGCAGACCTGAACCCACAGTTGAAGATAGTGTAAAGAGATCTAATTCTTTGCCTAACTTACGATGGTCACGCTCTTTAGCTTCTTCTCTTAGACGTAAGAATTCATCTAAATCAGCTTGTTTGAAGAACGCTGTACCGTACACTCGTTGCATCATTTTATTGTCTGAATTTCCACGCCAGTATGCTCCAGCAAGTGATAATAATTTAAAGACTTTAATGTGTTTAGTTGAGGGAACGTGAATACCTCGGCATAAATCTACAAATTCACCTTGCTCATACAAAGAAATAACTTCGTCTTCAGGTAAGTCATTAATCAATTCTATCTTATATGGATCATTTTTAAAAAGCTTTAATGCCTCATCTCTCGGCACTTCTTTACGGATAATCGGTAAGTTTTCACTTACGATTTTTTTCATTTCTTTTTCGATACGCTCTAAATCTGCCTCAACTATCGGTTCTGCTGAATCAGTATCATAGTAGAAACCTGTATCAATCGCTGGCCCTACTCCGAATTTTACATCCGGGTATAAACGAGTAATCGCTTGAGCCATTAAGTGAGCAGTTGAGTGTCTTAAAATCTGGAGTGCATCTTCATGTTTATCTGTTACGATTTCTAACGTACCATCTTCTTCAAGCGGTCTAACGTAGTCAACTAACTCCCCATTGAATTTTCCTGCAAGGCCTGCTTTTTCTAGTGATTTTGCGATCGATGCTGCAACATCTTTTGTTGTAGAGCCCTTTTTCATTTCTTTAACTGTACCGTCTGGTAATGTAATATTGATTACTGACATAATTAATCCTCCTTAAAATTAAAAAAGTCCCATCAACTAAAACATCTGTTTAGTTAATGGGACGACAATAGCGTGGTTCCACCCAATGTTTATACAAAAAATCGTATACTCATTTGTCTTTAACGCAGACTTACGTAAACTTTAATCAGCTTGTCTCAAAAGTGGTCATTAATACTTTGTTTAGAAAAGTCTCAGCACTCTTTTCCTCTCTTTGGAAACTTTAAAATATTAATGGTATCTTTATCATTGATTTAGTATATTAACTATTTACAACATAGATTACCAAATTTTTAATGATTAATCAATATTAAGCTAACATTAAAGCGTCATCTTTCACCATTTCGCCACTTTTTTCTTTAAATAAATCTAATAATTTTGGAACAGTTAAATTTTTCTTTTCTTCTCCTTGAATATCAATCACTATTTGGCCATCGAACATCATAATTAAACGATTGCCATAATCGATCGCTTGTTGCATATCATGAGTTACCATTAAAGCGGTCAGATGCTTTTCTTTAATTAATTGATCAGTTAAAGACATCACCATCTCACGCGTGCTTGGATCCAAGGCTGCTGTATGTTCATCGAGAAGTAAAATTTCAGGAAGTTGCATCGTCGCCATCAGAAGTGTTATAGCCTGACGCTGTCCACCAGATAATAATCCCATATCTGTCTTTAATCGATTCTCTAAACCTAAGTTTAATTTAGATAATTCTTGTTTATAGAGTTTACGACGGTCAGACTTTATCGCAGTCGATAAACCGCGAGATTTACCACGACGGTCAGCAATTGCCAAGTTCTTTTCAATAGTTAAGTGACTTGCTGTCCCTTTTAGAGCATCTTGAAAAACACGACTAATATATTTTGCCCGTTTATAAGCCGGCTTTGATGTGATATCTTTACCATTTAACGTTAATGTTCCTTGTTCCACCATTAATGTTCCAGCAATCGTATTTAAAAGCGTTGACTTGCCAGCGCCGTTCCCCCCAATTACTGTAATAAAATCACCTTGATGAATCGTTAAGTCGATGCCTTTTAGAACATGATTTTCGTTAACGGTTTTCTGACCGAAGATTTTATGAATATCTTTCATAACTAATTCTGTCATTATTTAACGCCCTTTCTACTATGTCTTAATTTCCACTTAGAACCTATCATTGGTGAACCTAAAGCGATAGCTAAAATAATAGCTGAAAATAATTTTAAATCTTGTGGATTAAAATTCAATTGCAAGACTATTAAAAGCATTAAACGATAAATGATTGACCCAACCACAATTAGAATTAAACGCATTGTTAGCGTTACGTTTTTAAAAATTGATTCTCCAATAATAATGGATGCTAGACCTATAACAATGGCGCCAATTCCCATATTGACATCGGCGTACCCATTATTTTGAGCTAACAAACCTCCAGACAGTGCGATCAAGCCATTCCCAATCATGTAGCCTAGTATTTGCATATTGTGGACCGGAATACCATTAGACTCACTCATTGATAAATTGCTACCAGTTGCTAAGATTGCTAAACCAATTTCTGTTCTAAAGAATAAAAACAAGGCACCTATCACGATGACTCCTGTTAAAACACCAAGTAATATAACAGCATAGTTTTGTGAAATATTATAAGATTGTATGATTTTAATGACGGTATCGTTACCTATTAACGATAAGTTAGCCTGCCTCATCACACGTAGATTAATTGAGTACAATCCTGTCATAGTAACAATCCCTGAAACTAAAGCAGGTATTTGTAATTTGGTATGGAGTAAACCAGTTACTAATCCAGCAAGCGCCCCAGCTAACATAGCAATAACTAATGATAAAATCGGTGACATCCCTGAAACAATCAATGAAACACTGACTGCAGCACCAAGTGGAAAACTTCCTTCAACCGTCAAATCTGCAAGTCCGAGTATTCTGAATGTTAAATAAACACCAATTGCTAAAATCGACCATAAAATTCCTTGCGAAATACTTGATAATAATAAATTCATTATTTTCCTCTTTCTAACGAGTCAGCAGCTTGACGAATTATTTCTGAATTAATACCAATCGCTTCAGCCATTTCTTCGTTGATTACTAAGTCAAAATCTTCTGTACTTTCTACTGGTAAATTGCTAGGCTCTTCTCCTTCTAAGATAGACACAGCCAATTTTGCTGTTTGTTTCCCTAAATTATAGTAATCAATACCAAGTGTTGCGAGTCCACCATTTTCAACCATATCTGTTGATCCTGGTACTATTGGTACATTGTTATCTTTAGCTATCTCTCCTACAGTCGCTGCTGTTGCGGATAACACGTTATCGGTTGGAATATATATAGCATCAGAGTTCGTTGCTAGATTAGATAATGTTTGTTGTACATCATTTGTGCTTGTTACAGTTTGAATATTTGTATCAAGTCCTCTTGATTCAATAACTTCTACTGCCTGATCAACTTGAATTTGTGAATTAACTTCCGATGAGTTGTAAATTAAACCAATAACTTCAGGGTTGTCTGCAATTTCTATTAATAAATTAACCTGAGATTCAATATCTGCCATATCACTTGTTCCTGTTATGTTACCACCAGGATTTTCTAAACTATCGACTAATCCTGCTTCAACGGGATCAGTAACTGCCGTGAATAATTGTGGGATATTTTGATTTGCCATAGCTAGTGATTGAGCAGTCGGTGTCGCAATCCCTAGAACTAATTCATTATTATTTGTTAATTGTTCTGACATAGATTGTAAGTTAGACTGATCACCTTGAGCATTTAAGACTTCGATTTCAATATTTTCTCCATCTGTATAACCAGCTTCTTCAAGACCATCAACAAAGCCTTCTTGTGCTTTATTCAGTGAGTTATGGTCAATAAATTGTAAAATGCCAATTTTAGTTATCTCTTGATTTGAGCCGTTGCCGTTTGAGCAACCTGCAATAACTAAAATACCTACGACTAATCCGATTAACATTTTTAATTTTTTCATTTTTATTTCCTCCTATTATTCATAAACATTTACCAAATACCTTTTTCGATCCCCCAATCCCCCTTAAATTATTCAATAAAAAAACATCCATCTAGGTTAAAAACCTAAATGGATGTTATAAAATATACTATTCATATATAAGAATAGCCACTTAGGTTTTGACCTATGTGGCTTCCATGCGAAAAATCTTTAGCCATCATAGATACAAGTCAGATTATTTCTGATTACTTGTACCCATAATGTATGAATACAAGTTTATCTAAAGTAGCTAAAGTAAAATGAATTATTTAGTTTGGATAAATTTAATAAACCTATCGATAACATTTTTCGCTCTCCTAAAATCATAAGATAATTGATTGATTTCTATGTTAGGTTACTCTTATAAAAATGTCAAGCTTTTCTTTATAAAAATTAATTATTACGGAAGTTTTGGCCGGTAATTTCTATTTCATTCGCTAAATATTTAATTCGTTCCATAATTCTAGCAGCCTTTACGGGTTCATTGCCACTCGCATGAGTGAGGTGTTCTTCCTCCAATTGTTTCATAGACATATTGGATGTGAAAAACGTAGATAGATTATGTTGCATACGGTGTTGCAAAATAACACCTAACACATCATCTCTTAACCAGGCTGTCATAGACTCTGCTCCGATATCATCAATAATTAAAATTTCTGTTTCTTTAAAGACATTCATCTTATCCATTACCGTATTATCTTGAATTGCAGCTTTTATCTCTACAGTAAACGTAGGAAGATGTACAAGGGTTACTTCATACCCAGCTTCGGACATCTTTTTAGCTAGTGCACCAAGTAAATATGTTTTACCTACGCCAAATGAACCTTGGATATATAAGCCTTTATGATACTCATTAGGCCTTTTTTCGTACTGATCGATAAAATCTATTGTTGCTTTTATGGCTTCAGCTTTCTCCGTTGTATAAATCAAGTCATCAAAGTTTGCTTCTTCAACCTCTTTTGAAATATAAAAAGATTTCATACGATTTTTGGCTTCTAATGTCTTTTGACGTCTGATTTCGGATTCAGTTGGTACATACTCCACATGAATACGTTTGTTAAATAAAACTAGTTGGGGGTAATGACCTTTCACAACCGCTTCTTCATCGTCATAACTTTTCGCTTTTTCATTCACGAATTCATAGAGTTTTCCTGCACTTTTCATAATCGCTTCTTTATTTAATTCATCTTGATGTTTTTGTAAAAAAGCTCGCACATCCGGATCATTAAAGACAACTTCTTTAAGAATCGTATGGTATTGCTTCGTCAAATTTCCTTGATCCATAAGACTATTAATATGATCTTTTAAACTATCCATTACGATTCTCCTTCTCTATTCATTAGGTGTTTCAAACGTTCACGCAATTCTTTTTCTTCTTGTGGATCCATAGCGTCTGATTCTTTTGGTTTTTTATCCATCCAATCAGGTTTTGTTTCGAATTTTTGCTTTCCGCCATACGAACGATAACTTTTCTGATTTGATTGTTTTTTCGATTTCATTTTATTATGGCTAAATTTTTCGATTAATTGGATCGCATCTTCAGCACATGTCACATGATTTTGGGCCCAGTTGTCAGCTATTTTCAATGTATAATTCTTATTTAAGTCCGTATTTTGGCGAATCACTAAGATATAGTGAATTAAAATATTAATAACTTCAGTAGGAAACTTGGCGTAATCCATTAATTCCTTGAGTAACCATTTTTCACTACTAGAAACAATGCCGTTTTTTTGATTTTTAATCGATTGAACATAGTCATACGGTGACATAGTTTTGGCAATTTGAATCACCTTATCCGTCTGGTTTCCAGTTATTAGTTGTTCTTTTTGAGTGTTTGATGTTTCTTTTTTATCTCTTAGATACTCAGTAGATAGTTGATTCTTTTTACCCAATCGATGAACAGTTCGATTTAGCACTTTTTCTAAATCTTGAATATTAACTTCCCCAGTCTGAAGATCAGCTGCTTCAATAACTATATCCTTCATTTCTAACTCATTAAATCCATAAGTCAAATGGTAAACACGAATTAATTCTTTCATATCATTAGTCAAAAAGTTTTGTGAAACGAGTTGTCTACTAATAGATTGCTTAAACAAATCCCAATCAAAAACTTCCATACCAGTTGACCCCAACTGGAAAGTCGATTTTTTCTTAGATGTTTCGAAACTATTCAGTGTTTCCATTTTTGAATAATCCACTTGATAAACATCTAAAAAAGACTTAGTAATGTTTCGATACTGTCGGTTAATATTATCAGTTGAAAGTAACTGACTTTTATATTCTTCAAATAATTGTTCTCCTAATGTATCTTTTAAAAGTACACATAACATTGGTTCAGAAAAAAATGTGCTTGCTGAAAGTGGTGGATGCACGATGTAAAGATATTGATGATCATCTTTTTGGTAGACACTTAATAAGCCTAATGCTTCTAAACGAATACGAGCTTCATAAAAATCTTTAAGGCCTATATTGACTTCAGCCAATAGTCGAGATTGTAAAATATCAACTAAATGGTGACGGTTGTAGGTCATATAGCTTTTTAGTGTATGATAAAGAGAAAAAGCTCTCTCCTTAATTAAAGGTTTATACAAAACAGAAAGAATATGCATATCAGCATCAGAAATTATATTACTCGATTGAATGCTTATGTTGTCCTTTGGTTGTAATATTTGCCAAGGATAACTCACATGATCTCTCCTCTACTTGCTTTTCTTTTCTTCAAGAGCTTTCATCTCTTTCATAAATACTTCGATATCTTTAAATTCACGGTAGACACTCGCAAAACGAATATAGGCAACATCATCGACGTCAACCAGTTCATCCATTACATATTTACCAACTTCTGTTGAATCAATTTCACTTAAACTATTATCTCTAATACGTCTTTCGACGTTGTTGACGATATTTTCTTGTTCTTCAGCAGAAATCGGTCTCTTTTCACACGCTCTGCGCACACCACGAAGTAATTTCTCGCGGCTAAATTCTTCTCGATTCCCATTCTTTTTAATGACTAGAATCGGAGATTGTTCAATTCGTTCAAAGGTTGTAAAGCGATACCCGCATTTTTCGCATTCTCTTCTTCTTCGGATAGCTTTCCCATCATCTGCGGGACGGCTATCAACTACCTTCGTACCATTATGTTTACATCGTTGACAAAGCACTGAAACCATCCTTTTCTAAATCGTTTTATTCATTATTATAACATAACATAATCGTTATTGATAAGCATGCTGTCCATACCATTGCTTCACTTGTTCGGTTGTTTCTTCAAGTGAGCCATTATTATTAATCACATAATCTGCTTTTATGGCTTTTTGATCTAAAGACATTTGAGTTTCAATTTTACGTCGTGCTTCTTTTTCTTCAATCTCATCGCGATTCATCAAACGTTCAAGTTGTGTTTCTTCAGAAACATACACTACCATCACGCTATCCAATTCCTTTTCAAAATTGATTTCATATAACAACGGAATATCCAGCACAATCAACGGATGACCGTCCCGCTTTAATTCATCTGTTAAGTATGAAATACGGTTTAAAATTAACGGATGAAGGATTCCATTTAATTGCTCTCTTTTTTTTTGATCTTGAAAAATAATTGAACCTAAAGTTTTTCGGTCTAACTGACCATTTTGATCAATGATGTTTTGTCCAAAAGCATCTTTTATCAGCTCTAAGCCTTTGGTACCTGGTAATACGACCTCGCGAGCAATTTGATCGGTATCGATTATCGGTACGTCCAACTGTTTAAATATTTGGCTAACGGTAGATTTCCCAGAAGCAATGCCTCCAGTTAATCCTAATACATAGGTCATTTTAATCCTCCTATTTTTGACAATGCGGACAGTAGTGAGTCCCTCTACCATTGAGTTGAATCTTTTCTATCATAGTTTTACACCTTGAACAAGATTCATTTTTTTTACCGTATACTTTATGATAATCTTGGTAGGTTCCATCTTCGCCGAGCATATTATGATAAGTTCTAATCGTCGAACCGCCATACTTAATGGCTTCTTGCATAATATTGATAATTGATTGTCTTAAAACTTCGATTTCAAAAGTTGATAATGTCTTTCCTGGTCGAGTTGGGTGAATACCGGCATCAAACAAGATTTCATCAGCATAAATATTACCAATACCAGCAACTAACGTCTGATCGAGCAAGATTGTTTTAATTGCTTTAGTTTTATTCATTAAAAACTGTTTCATATCATTAGTAAATAGTTGGCCTTCAATTGGTTCAGGTCCTAACTTGATGATTGATTTCGTTTGGTACTCTTCACCGATTGGAACGAGCTGCATTCTACCAAACTTTCTCACATCGTTATATCTTAATTCCATTTGATCATTAAATCTAAAGATAACATGCGTATGTTTATCAAGTCGTTCTTCTTTTGATTTTAAGAAATACTTACCTTCCATTCTTAAATGAGAAATTAAGACGTCTTTATCTAAATAAATCAGTAAAAATTTACCACGTCTTTTTATTTGTTGAATAGTCTGATTGACTAGTTTCATTTTAAATTCATCGATTGATTTTGATTGGATAATTTTTGGCCATCTTACCTCAATAGCTTGGATTGTTTTTCCGATTATTGTTTGATCCAAACCTTGACGCACCGATTCTACTTCTGGTAACTCAGGCATGGTAACACTCCTTATAGACTATAAAAATTGCATATATTCTCTATTAAAGTTTATCACATGTGACATGTGATTGTTATAATTTCTATTTAGTTAATCTTTCGAAAACAAAAGAACCTGTACAGACTGCACAAGTTCTTTCTTACATTCAAAAGCTTACTTTATTTTGTTTATTATTTTGCATCATACCATGTGTCGCCTGAACTGCTGTCCACTTTAAGTGGTACTTTGAGTTCAACGGCACTTTCCATTACTTCACTAACTAATTTTTCTAACTTCGGTAATTCTTCTTCCGGTGCCTCAAAGATCAACTCATCATGAACTTGAAGAAGCATAGTTGCTTGTAGACCCTCTTCTTTAATGCGTTTGTCCATCTGAATCATTGCCACTTTAATAATATCAGCTGCACTACCTTGAATAGGTGTGTTCATTGCCGTTCTTTCAGCAAATGAGCGCAAGTTAAAGTTTCTAGAATTAATATCTGGTAAGTAGCGTCTTCTATGGAATAAAGTTTCGACATAGCCCTTATCCTTCGCTTCACGAATCGCTTCATCGATAAATTCTTTGACACCTGGAAAACGATCGAAATAGGTATCAATGTATTCTTTTGCTTCTTTACGAGAAATATCTAAGTTTTTAGATAAACCGTAGTCACTAATTCCATATACAATACCAAAGTTCACAGCTTTTGCATCACGACGCATGTTCCCTGTCACTTCATCTGGATGATTTAAGCCAAAGACTTTCAGTGCCGTAGTCGTATGCACGTCTTCATCATTGAGATACGTTTCAATTAAGGCATCATCTTCTGACATATGAGCAAGCACCCGGAGTTCGATTTGTGAATAATCGGCTGCAAAGATCTTCCAATTTTTCTTTCTTGGCACAAAAGCTTGTCTAATCTTACGTCCTTCTTCCGTACGAATCGGAATATTCTGCAAATTAGGATTAACCGAACTTAAGCGACCTGTTCTCGCAACAGTTTGTAAGTACCTTGTATGCACTTTATCTGTCTCTTTTTCCACAACTTTCATTAAGCCTTCTACATACGTGGACTGAATCTTAGCTACCATACGATAATCTAGAATGTATTCCACAATCGGTGCTTGACTACGTAATTTTTCTAGAACATCTTGAGCTGTCGAGTAACCTGTCTTCGTACGTTTGATGACTGGGTATCCCATCTTTTCAAATAAAATATGTCCTAATTGTTTTGGTGAATTGATATTAAATTCTTCACCAGCTTCTTCAAATATTTTCTCCTCAATCACATTTAAATGCACAGAAAATTCTTTTTTCATATTTTCTAAACGATCAAGATCCAACTTAATCCCTTGAATTTCCATATCACTTAACACTTTAGCTAATGGCAACTCAATATCATAGAACAACTCATCTTGTTCATTATCATGTAAATCTTTAGCAAGTTGATCAGATAGTTTAAAAATCGCTTTAACTTTCGAAGCAACATGAGTGTGGAACTCTTCTTCGTCTTCAGGTACTTTGATTTTCTTGCCTTTACCATAAACAATAATATCAGATAATACACCGTTATAATGGTGTTTTTCTGCGACATCTGAAACATTACCGCCACTCGAATCTTCAGCAGTAAGCAAGTATGAAGCAAGCATCACATCAAAAGCAACCTGTGAAAATTCAATGCCTTTTGTATATAATGCGCCTAAAGTTGCCTTTGCATCATAAGTTCTAAAGCTGACTTCTTCATCTTCAAGCCACTGTTTAAATAATTCGGATTCAAAAGCTACATCCGGCGTTGCGACATAAATCGCTTGATCATCCCCCCATGCAACCGAAAGGATGTTAGCATTTAAATAGTCTTCTTCAAAAAACTCTAAATACAGAGCCGCATCTTTTGGTAACATGTCTTCAGTAATTTCAGTGACAAAGTCGTAATCCACATCTTGTTTTAAATCTTGGCCTTCAAAAGCACCATCAATATTCAATTTTTCTAAGTGACTATTGAAGTCCATTTCTTTATAAAACTCAATTAATTTCTCAAGATCTTTACCTTCGTATTTTAAGTCATTAATATGAATATCTATCGGTGCATCAACATCAATGGTTGCTAATTTTTTACTTAAAAAGGCAATATCTTTTTCATCAATTAAATACTCTTTACGCTTCGACTTTTTCATTTCATCAATGCGTTCATAAAGCTCCTCAACTGAGTGATACTCTTTCAGTAATTTAATGGCCGTCTTGTCACCAATGCGAGTCACTCCTGGAATATTATCCGAGCTATCTCCTGACAAACCTTTCAAATCAATGATCTGCATTGGTGTAATGCCCATTTCTTCGATAATAGTTTTTTTAGTGTAGTCTTTAATATCGGAGACACCTTTTTTAGTTAAACTAACCCGAACATGATCAGTGGCTAACTGCATTAAGTCACGGTCTCCAGTTAAGATGACTACTTCAAAATCTTCGTCTTCATTAATTTGACGAGATAATGTACCAATGATGTCATCCGCTTCATATTGATCAAGTTGATAGGTTTTAATACCAAACCCTCTAATTAAGTCTTTTAAATAAGGCATCTGTTCAGCAAATTCACTTGGCATGCTGTCACGTCCGCCTTTATAATCTTCAAAATACTCATGTCTAAATGTTGTCTTCCCTGCATCAAACGCCACTAAAGCATGAGTTGGTTGTTCTTTATCTATAATACTTTCTAACATATTATGAAAACCGTATAGCGCATTTGTATGCAAGCCATTTCTGTTCTTCATTCTTTCTAATTGACTATGCAAGCCATAAAACGCCCTAAACGCGACACTGTGTCCATCAATTAATAATATTTTTTCTCTAGACATATAGAGTCTCCTTCTTATTCAAATCCTCATACAATCTATTTCATTTTATCAAATTACTAAAGTGAATGAAAATGTAAGTTCTCTAAAGACAGTTTTTATCAACAATTCTACAAATATAAAATTAAAACTCTTAAGTTACTACCCCCAGGGGTTTGATGTTACACAGTAATAATCTGTCCTTTTTGCTGGATTTCGTACATTTGTGAGTAGCTGCGCCTTCTTCAATCAATTGATTATAAACTCCATGTTCAACAATGGTACTTTGACTAAAATTCAAATATTAAAATTACCTCATTTATTGACACTGGTTCAATTTTTAAAAAACATATTGCTTAGACTTTCTTATAGATAGAAAAAGCAGGACTAAGCCTGCTTTTAAATACTGATTTAATATTAAATTTTATGAATGTGATTTTGCTGAATTGCTTAAGAGTGTTTCGTAAGCTTGTTCAAATTTTGTTATATCTCCCGCACCCATAAAGATCACAACATCACCTTTATGCTCTAATAGTGGAGAAACATCTTCTGCTTGTAAAATGCTCTGACCTTTTTCAGTCTTATCAAGAAGATCGTTTATTGAAATATTGCCTTCTTTTTCTCTTGCTGAGTTAAAAATATCACACAAATATACATTATCGGCTAAGTCTAATGACTCAGCAAATTCACCTAATAAAGCAACAGTTCTTGTAAATGTGTGTGGTTGGAAAACAGCAATAATCTCTCTATTAGGATATTTTTGTCTTGCCGCATCAATAGTTGCTTTTATCTCAGCTGGGTGGTGAGCATAGTCATCAATAATCGTTGTATCTTCAACAATCTTTTCAGTAAAGCGACGTTTAACTCCTCCGAATGAAGCTAGTCGTTCTGCTACTAAGTCAACATCTAATTTCTCATAGTGGGCCGTTGCAATGACAGCTAACGCATTTTGAATATTATGGTCTCCGAATGTTGGTATCTTAAAGTGAGCATAGAAGTCCCCGCGTACATAGACATCAAATTCGGATCCTTCTGTCGAACGTTCGATATTCTTAGCTACAAAATCATTCTGGTCACTAAAACCATAATAAACAATTGGCGTGTTTGATTGCATTTGTAGTAATCGCTTATCATCGCCATTCGCAAAAATAACCTTTTTTACTTGTCCCGCAAATTCTTCAAAAGCTAATTGAACATCTTCTATACTCTTATAATAATCTGGGTGGTCAAAGTCAATATTAGTAATAATCGCATAATCTGGTTTATATGCTAAGAAATGACGTTTGTACTCACATGCTTCCAATACAAAGTATGTCGCATCTTCAACACCATGTCCTGTCCCATCACCAATTAAGTAACTTGTTTTATCAATACCTGATAAGACGTGAGACATCAAACCTGTTGTACTAGTTTTACCGTGCGAACCAGTAATCGCAATACTTGTAAACTGATTACTCAATTCGCCAATAAAATCATGATAGCGTATAACTTTTAGTCCTAATTCATGTGCTTTCTTTATTTCTTCATGATCGTCTCCAAAAGCATTACCAGCGATTACAGTTAAACCTTCTTTAATATTGTCTTCACTAAATTCGTAAATCGGAATGTTATTATCTTCTAAATTTTTTTGTGTGAAAAAATATTTTCTCACATCAGAGCCTTGTACTTTAAGACCTTTATCAAATAAGATCAGCGCTAATGAGCTCATGCCTGATCCTTTAATACCTACAAAATGATAAATGGTATTTCGATCCATGTTTCTTACCTCCGTTTTTCAGTCATAATAATGACAACTGGTATATGATAGCTCAAATATGACTAAAAATCTAGTAATCGGACACGTTTTCAGCTTCTGTTTGCCAACTTTTTAAGATCGATGTATTGACGCATTCTTCCGTTAAAATAAAATCATAATGTTTTTGAAGCATTAGGTCTTTTAATGCCTTATAATTCCACTCAATTTCTTCTTCTGAATCAGAAGGCCCCAGCCCCATTCGCTCACGTTGTTCGTCAGTATAACCAAACATTGGTGAAGGTACTTCGGTTACTCGAAATCGTGGTCGATATTTTTGTCGTCTACGAGTTTCAAATAATTGTTGACGCTTAGGTTGAGGTGTGGTTAAGATTTTTTCTGCCTCATTCCTATAATCTTGTCTTGTTTTGACTCTATCTGGCAATTCTTCATAATGGTTCGTGCTGAAATCTAATGATTTTTTCTCTGGTCGTTTTGATTTCGACGGCAGTTCTTTATCAAATGGGTTAAAATCGACTTGTTTACGTCTATGATTAAATGACGGTCCATCATAATACATTTTCTCACCCCTTCAATAATCTTTAAACTTTAAAAAGTGAAAGCTTCACCTGTATGAGCTGTTTCTTCTAGAACTAAAATACCTTTTTGCTGATCCGATTCAATATTTAATTCTCTTGCTGAACAGATCATTCCGTTACTTTTCACACCACGTAACTCTCCTGGCCAAATAACCATTCCATCTGGCATCACCGCACCAGGTTTAGCGACCACAACTTTCTGTCCTTGAGCAATATTGCTAGCCCCACAAACAATCTGTAACACTTCACCATTATCTACTTCCGTTTGAGTAATGTTTAAATGATCGGAGTCTTCGTGAGGTTTACATTCTTTCACATAACCAACCACAAATTTGGGTGATGGGTCAGCAACTAATGTTGTTTTAAAACCAGACTCTTTAATTAAATCATTTAATTTTGACACTTGTTCTTTGGATAACTGAACTGGGCCATCTTCATCTAAGGATAAATGTTCTGAAATATTAAAAAAATTGTACCCAACCACTTCATCTTGGTCATCGTTTTTAATTTCTACAACGTTACCGACACGTTTAAATGATTGATCTTCTTGTGCTGATTGGTTAAGCATCACAACTAAAATATCATCTAAAGATTTTCTATTATAACTTGCAACTAACATATTTGTCTCCTTTATTTAACAGTAATTGTATCCAGTGTTGATTTATCAAATGTCTTCATTAATTGAACGAGCATTTCTTTTGCAGCGTAGTAATCATCAATGTGGAAAAGTGTTTGATGCGTATGAATGTAACGCGCTGGAATACCTACAACACCCGTTGGAATACCTTCTAACAATTGATGAGCCGCTACTGCATCTGTTCCGCCATTACTTACGAAATATTGATAAGGTATGTTGTTTGATTCCGCAGTATCTAAAATATAATCTCTCATCTCTTTAGACATAATGTAACCTGGATCTTGAATACGGATCAGGATACCATCGCCAATACGACCGTTTGCATCCTTTTGGCCATCCATGTCATCGGCTGGTGAAGCATCAATCGCAAAGAACGCATCTGGTTGGAATTTACGCACTGCACCTCTTGTACCACGGAGGCCAACTTCTTCTTGTACGTTAGCACCAGCAATTAAGGTGTTTGGTAAAGTATCATCTTTCACTTCTTTTAATGCTTCAAGTACTGCTGTCACACCAAAACGGTTGTCCCATGCTTTCCCTAAAATAGTCTTGCCATTAGCCATTTGAATAGTTTCAACATCTGGAACAATCGGTTGTCCAGGGCGAACTCCGTAGCTTTCTGCTTCTTCTTTTGAAGAAAAACCAGCATCAAATAAAATATCTTCTACTTTGACTTTTTGACTGCCTCCGCCTCTAAGCAAATGAGGTGGAACCGAAGAAGATACGACTGGATAATCACCATTATCTGTTTGCAGTGTAAAGCGTTGCGCAGAAACAACATACGGATTCCATCCACCCAGTGGGCGTACTTTAATTAGACCATTAGTTGTAATATTAATAACCATAAAGCCTACTTCATCCATATGAGCAGCTAACATTAATTTCGGCGCGCCGTTATTCTTATTTTCACGTACACCAAAAATACCACCTAAGCCGTCAACATGAACC
Organism: Alloiococcus sp.; assembly: GCA_035301245.1. Taxonomy (GTDB): domain Bacteria; phylum Bacillota; class Bacilli; order Lactobacillales; family Carnobacteriaceae_A; genus Alloiococcus. The sequence goes on from DATGUS010000072.1 coordinate 116,480, forward strand.
TTGTCAACTAATGGAGTTAATTCATCTCTCATAAATGCTCTAATATTATGTTCAAAGCCACTAGTACTTTGAATTTCAGTAATTTGTTTTATACGTTTAAAATCTTCTTGATTCATATGTATTGGTTAAATTATTAACCATTCCCTCCCTAACATCATATAAATAATTATACCATTAATTGAGTGTCCTACAAAAGAAGTCACAATTCATTTGATTCGTTTCAAAAAACCGATTAGAATAAAGTAAATAAAAAAAGTGGGAGGTTAGAATTTTGAATCAATATTATAGAAAAGATAAGCAGTTAATGATCGGTGTTATTGTTAGTATCCTAAGTTTAGGATTATTTCTTATTTTTTACACTGAGTTTTTTGGAGTACGACGAATGAAAAGTCATCGTGTTCTAGAATCTGTAAAGAGCTCATTTAAAGAAGATGGGCCTATTGAGGGGTCATGGATTGAAATGACCGCTGTACCTTACGATTTGCATGATAAAGATACAGAAGTTTATTACGGCGGAATTACTAAAACAGAAGCTGGTAAGATCGTACAATATAAATTTATTGCTGATGCTTACACTGGCGAGGTTTTAAACACCTTTAAACTATAAAAAAGATAATAAAAACACTGCTTTCAAATGTTTGTGCTACCCTGAGAGAGTTTATTCTAAATACACATTCATGAATGAAAACAGTGTTTTTGTTATTAAAATGTTGCGTGAACACGGTAAATCGGGTGACCTTTAGCAGAAAATTTTTCTTCATATTCGGTCATAATATTTCCTTCAAAATCACTATCATGTAAATCTAAATAAACTTCTTCTAATTGCATCCCATATTTTGAAAAGCTAACAAGCGAATATTCAAACAAGCCGCGGTTATCTGTTTTAAAATGTAACTCACCTTCATCGAATAATAAGGTTTCATAAACTTTTAAAAACGTTTTATAAGTAAGGCGACGTTTTTCATGACGATTCTTTGGCCATGGATCTGAAAAGGTTAAGTAAATTCGATCAACTTCACCGTCTTCAAAATAATCCGTTAGATCTTGACCATTCTCGTGTAAAAACTTAAGATTTTGCAAGTCTGCTTCAACTTGTTTTTCTAATGCTGTCACAATTACACTAGATTGTCTTTCAATTCCGATAAAGTTAATGTCAGGGTTAGAACGCGCTAATTCTACAATAAACTGTCCTTTTCCCATGCCGATTTCAATATGAATGGGGTTATTATTACCAAATATTTTTTTCCATTCACCTTTTAATTCTTCAGCATCTTGAAGCACATATTGTGAATGCTCTTCGATATAATCTTTCGCCCAAGGTTTATGTCTTAGTCGCATAATGTATCCTTTCATTTTAAAAGGGCTTGTCGATATAAAATCTTAAGCCCAATTAATGTTTTAATTTAATTGTTGTAGTAATGTATCTAAGTTTGTTAATGAATCGTTCAAGTCATTAAGACGACGTTTGTAATAATATTCTTTAATATCATTTAAAGAAGCCATAATCTGATACCATAAAACTTTTTCTTTAAATTGTTTGGATATAATACCTGTGTAATGACTGAGCCACTCTTCATCATCTAGTTGTTTGCCGTATCGTGATAAATATTGACCGAGATCATAAGCTGGATCAGCTAAAACAACTGAATCCCAATCAACCAAATATAAATCATCGGAATCGGATAATAGCCAGTTCTTATGTGATGCATCGCCGTGACACACACAATGCTCACTGTCTAATGGCAACTGTTGTTTCGTAGCTTTTAATTGATCCACAGCTTGAATGATTGTTGGGTGAGATCTTAAATCATCAACTAATCCAATTAAAAACTGACTTAATAAATCCGTTGACGTGACTGAACGTCCCTCAACTCGTTGTAACATTTTTTTAAGCGTCTGGGAGCGGTGAACTTGAGATAGTTTTTGGACTACTCGAGAACTGCTCATCTCAGATCGTTCAAGAGTTCGACCATTACACCATTCTTGAGCTGTTAATACGTCACCATTTCCCATACGTTTTGTCCAGACAAGTCTAGGTGAAATGCCTTCTAATGAAAGAGCTGCTAAAAAGGGGGAGGTATTCTTTTTTAAAAATAACTTCTGTTCATCTTTGGTGCCCATGAATGCTTTACCTGTCGCACCATCCAACGGGTGTAACTGCCACCCCGCTTCACTTTCAAAATTCATATAAATCAACCCTCAACCTTATCATTCAACGTTTTTCCCGAAATGTGTATTTATATTTTAGCTACTAATTAAACCATCGTCAACCGATTAAACGTTCGATTAACTTCCCTAGGCTATTTTTCTTGGTAAGTAAACATGGCTAAATAACAAAAGCACCAAAACATTGATAGCAAAAACAGTCAATGCCATCTTAAGGCTTTCAAATGCGGTAATAATCGTAAAAATAATAATAACTATACTTGATAAACGATATAAAAAGGTTTTAAATCTATTTAATAAATCTTTTTTCTTTACTGAAGAAAGTTTAAACTGCAGTCGATTTTCAATATCAAAAATGATTGGTAGTACCTGAATTAAAATCAACAGTTGAAATAAAATACTAAAAAGTACAATTAAGATTCCTTGCGTTGAAAATCTAATCAGCACTCCTCCAAGGACAATTAATCGTAAATAAAGAAAGAAGTAAGTTTTTTTTCTAAAGAAAAAGCGAGGTAATAAATAAGATATCGGATCAGAATGATGTGGAAAAAAGCATTTTATCATTGACCAACTCTTTACAAATTTTAAAGGTTCTTCTTTAAGTTTTGGAATATCAGTCACTAATGAAAAAAAACGATAGATATGTTGTTTACGCGCTGTTTCTTCAGATATTAAATGCATGACTGCTAATTGTCTTTCGGATTTTTTAAGGTAAAGAAGTAAATAGGCGTATTCCAATATAAAGAGAACAAATGTCACACTTACCCCTGCCCACAAATTTCCTCTTAAACTTAAAAAAACACCAAAAAATGATAATACAGCTATAATCAAGGTATTCTGAAGCCGTTGACGGTTTTCAAAATATAAATGTAATTCAGTATCAATTAACATCACCACAACTGTATTTAAAATGAATTGTAAAAATAATAAACCTACTTGTCCACTTTTATAATTAGATATCACTGTTAATAGTGGTGAAAAAAGTAGTGTCAATAGAAAAATGAAAACTAATTTAATTACTAATCGCTCCGCTGCGAACCGATAAAACAATGCCTTAAATCGATTGAGTTTTGGCATTAAAAATAAAATATCAGCTTCTTCTAAATATGATGGGGTCTTCCCCATAAACATGATACCTACAATTAAAAGACTCATAAAAACGATTAAAAAATAACTTTCATTACCAATATTAGAATCTATTTGACTTAATAATTCTTTATAGAAATAAGTCCCTGAGCCAATAAGAAAAAATATCAAGATTGTAAAATGATCATTCAACAATAAACGTAAGTATTTAAACACTTGTTTTAAGAAGCGTTGTCGTCTACTTTTAATCACATCTTCAAGCATGTGACTTCACCACGTTTCTGTTTACATCAAGTACTTCTAAAAATAACGTGTCGAGACTGTTTGATTTAATATTAAAACGTTTAGCTATATCAGAATAAGTCCCCTGAGACAAAATTCGACCACCATCAAGGATAATCATACGGTCACACATTTTCTGTACATTTGCTAAAACATGTGTAGACATTAAGATTGCTGTACCTTGATTTTTAGCGTCTTCAATCAAATGAATCAGATCATTCATTGCCAATGGATCTAGTCCAATAAAAGGCTCATCAATAATTAAGACTTTAGGTTTAATAATTAGTGCACAAATAACCATAACTTTCTGCTTCATCCCTTTTGAAAAATCTACGGGAAACCAATCCAAATAATTTTCTAATCGAAATATTTTAAGTAATGATTCCGCTCGCTTTAATGCTTCTTCAGGAGATAAATCATGGGATATGGCAGTTAGTTCGATATGTTCTTTTAATGTTAGCTCCTCATAAAGAAGTGGGGTTTCAGGGATATAACCGATCGATTTAAAATAGTCTGCTTCTCTTAAGTTAGTCGAATCTTTATTAATAGTCACACTCCCGCTAAATGGCTTTAATACTCCCATAATATGACGTATAATGGTACTTTTACCGGCACCATTCAGACCTATTAAAGCAACAATTTCTCCAGGATTTATTGTAAAATGTATATCAGAGATGACTTCTTTTTGATAATAGCCACCAGTTAAGTGTGATACATTCAGTGTCATCTAAAAAAACTCCTTCATTATTAGGGTTTAAAATTTTACTAGTCAAATCAATCTTATTTTAACACATTGTATGTTAGAATAAGTAAAACGACTGATAGAAAGAGGGTTATTATGTCTAATTGCTTATTTTGTGAAATTATGAAAGGAAATATCCCTTCTCGTAAAGTATATGAGGATGATAAGGTCTATGCTTTCTTGGATATTTCGCAAACTACCCCAGGCCACACCTTAGTTATCCCTAAGGTTCATGTTCGTAATATCTTTGAAATGGACAGTGACGTAGCTGCAGATTTATTTTCAAGAGTTCCAATGATTGCTAAAGCAATCAAAGATTCGAATGAAAATATTAAAGGTGCTAATATCGTCATCAATAACGAAGAAATTGCCTATCAAACCGTTTTCCATAGTCATATCCATATTATACCAAGATATTCTGATGAAGATGATTTCAGTATGACATTCAAAGATAATTCTAAAGAATATTCTGATGAAGTATTGGATGAACTGCAAGAACAAATTGCATCCAAAGTCGAGAAAGGAGCAAAGTAATATGAGTCTTATTTTAGGTACTGTTACTGGTTTGGTTATAGGCGGTGCGTACGGATTGTTATCAACACCACGCACTGGGAAAGAAAACCGTGAATATTTAAAACAGTATACAGATAATGTAAAACAGGAGTCAAAAGACTTTAAAGATAAAGTTGACGATGTCACGTCATCTGTAAGTAACTTACAAACTGAGCTTGAAATGTTTAAAGGGCCAGTGGCTAATGAATTTAAACGTATTATTCACCAATATCAAAATGATATTTCACCACGATTAGACCGCATTCAAGCACGTCAAGAACAACTAAATGATTCTATCGATGATGTAAATATTTAAATATTGAAAAGAACCGAAACACTTATATCATAATAGTGTTTCGGTTCTTTTACTCTTTCATTATTTATTCAGCTGAATCTTCTTCTATTGTTTCACCAGCAGTTTCTTCATCTGTATCATCTTTTTCTTCAGATTCTTCTGAATTCTCTTCTGCATTTTCTCCAGCTTCATTAACTTCTTCTTCAGTTTCAGGTTGAGGCAAGAATTGTGCCATAGCATTTTGTAAGTCTTCATCTACAATGTTTACATTAGCATCTTCAACTAAAGCTGTTAATGTTGAGTTGACAAGTTCTGAGTTTGTTAATAGTTCTTCTTGAACATATTCACGAGTGATGTCATCTTTCACATCTTCAAAAGGTTCTTGCTCTCCTTTTTCAAGCATGGTAATGATATGGTAACCAAATTGACTCTCAACAGGCTCTTCAGTAATTTCGCCTTCTTCTAATTCCATTGCAGTATCTTCGAATTCTTGAACCATTTGACCAGATTGTAATTCATACTCTCCGCCATTAGATGCACTACCTGGGTCTGTAGAGTGTTCTTCAGCAAGTTCAGCAAAGTCTGCTCCATCATTTAATTGATCGATCAGATCTTTTGCTTCATCTTCATCTTCAACTAATATATGTGCTACTCGAGTTCCTTCTGGAATTTTTGAATCATAGTAATTTTTAACATCTTCTTCAGAGAAATCCGCTTGATCTGATACAGCTGCAGTTAATGTTAAATTCATTTTTACTGAATCCTCTAGTTGACTCATATCTGTTCCAGATTCAGACATAGCTTGTTCTAAAGCGTCACGGCCACCTTGAGCTTCAGCTAGACGATCAATTTCTTCTTCAATATCTTCTTCAGAAACTTGATCGCCGTATTTCTCATCCAAGATATCTTCTAGTAACATTTGCTGTAAAACAATATCACCATAAGTTCCCCCTTGAGGAGATGGTGCGGTTTTTAATCGTTCATAAAACTCATCTTGACGAATACGTCCGGCTGTTGTTGAAGCGACTTCTTCATTTTGTCCACAACCAACAAGTAATAATGCAGATCCAATAGCTGCACCAGTTAATAACTGTTTAAATTTCATTTTAACACTTCCTAAATATCAATATTAATACTTTTCAACACTTAACCAATATAGCATACTTAATGACTATTTGAAAATAGATGTCTGAAAAATCATTCTTTTTTCATAGGTTCTGCCATTATTGAACATCTTATAAAAATTGATATAATATTATATGCTCAATTGAAAATCAAAATCAGATGGAGAACATGATGAAACAAGACCATACACAAACACAAATTAAATATTTTAAATTCTTTTCTGCTTTTTTAGGTCCCATAGTTTCTATTATTGTGAATTTTCTTCTAGTGACCTTGCGTAAAAGAATACCTTTAGATGAATCACTGCAAGAAAGAAAAATTCTTTTAGATACACCTGATTCTAATCATATTACCCTCTCGATTCTTCGTAAGGGAAACATTAAGAAACCTTCACCTTGTATCGTTTATTTCCAAGGCAGTGCCTTTTTTATGAAAGAAGCACCACACCAAAGACGATTAGTAATGGAATATGCAAAAAGAACCAATGCAACAGTGATTGATGTGGAGTATCGACTACCTCCAAAATATCCATATCCTACACCGCTAGAAGACTGTGACTTGGCAGTGAACTGGATTTTTGAACATACTGATTATTTGCAAATAGATCCTAATCAAATTGCTGTAGCGGGAGATTCAGCTGGTGGAGCTTTAGCAGCTATTATTGCACTGCTTAGGCGTGACCGGATGGATAAACAATTTTGTTTCCAAATGCTTATTTATCCAGTGACTGAGTTAACCCTACATACATCGTCATTATTCAATTTAAGAGAAGCCCCGCTTTGGAATAGTGTATTAAATAAATTAATGTGGGCATTATATTTACAAGATGAAAATAACGTGAAACAAGAGTACGCTGCCCCAATGAATGCAAAATATTTTAATAGTTTACCTCCAACTTATATTGAAGTCTGTGAGTATGATCCCTTGCGAGCTGAAGGGAAGCGCTACGCTCAAAAATTAAGAGAAGCTGGTGTTAAGATTGAGGAATATTTTGTTGAAGGCGCACCCCATGCATACGACTTACGTATGTCAAGTAAACGTGCTCAAAAATTTATTTCGAAACGAGTTGAAGCATTTAAAGAAGCTTTTGATAGTGTAGAAAGATAAAACAAGACCGCTTATATATCGATGAGACTCTACTTCATTAGAAATCCAGCGATGTATAAGTGGTCTTTTTCTTTTTATTAACAAAAATAAATAAGGTCAACCTAAAAAATACACTTCACGACTATAAAGGTTGTTAAATGATCTGCACCACGGCATAACTCAAACCCACCACCATAAGCTTAATAACTTATGCCAGTGAATGAGCATCATTAGGAGGCTGCTAAAAACCAAATAAACATAATAAGTACACCCATTAGGATTATAACTACTTGAATAATGAATGAATATTTATTTAGCTTATAAATTAAAGCTGAATCTGCTCCTTTTTTCAGTGCCACTTTTCCAAGAATCCAACCTATTGGAAATAGGATCAAACCTGAGGAAGATGCCCAACCAAGTATCAAACAAAGCCAAGCAATGATGACAATGAATTGGTCTCTTTTATTTTTTTCCATAAATTTGTCCTCCTTTTTGGAGTTCTCTTATAAAATACACATAGTTATGAAGTTTGTGCTGAAACTATCTGCCCATTAGTGACGTATTATTTAATATACTCATTAATAAATCACTTTTTATTTTATAAACTTTCTTTTGACAATTCATAAACTTGTTCTACCTGTATAGTTTAAGTATATCACGGAGGTACTATTATATATTATTTGGATTTTTTATAAAAACTACGGTTATCCATTGCCCATATCTTAGTTGAGAATTCACCAGGAACAGTTTTTTCAAGTTCATTAGTCATCATGTTCATCTTTGCATCGATTAAATCAATCTGATGTAAGACCTCAGCTTCTTTGATACTTGGTTTTACTGGTGAGCCATATTCCAATAACCCATGATGAGAGAGCACCGTATGTCTCAGTAACAACACATCTTCATCAGTTTCGTCGATTGACAATTCCATACAAGCTTTTAATATTTCATCATTAATGATGACGATGTGCCCGATAAGCTTCCCTTCCGTCGTATATTGCGTTGCGGTTGGCCCAGAAAGCTCTATAACTTTACCAATATCATGCAAAATCAATCCGCCATATAAAAGTGATTTATTTAAGCTGGGATAAATCTCAGCTAATGATTGAGCAATTTTCAGCATCGAAACCGTATGATATGCTAGTCCACCATAAAAAGCATGGTGATTTGATTTTGCAGCTGGAAACTCAAAAAAGTCATGCTGATATTTATTCAATATATGCCGCACAATACGATTTATGTTGGGACTTTTAATCGTTAAAATGGTTTGATTTAATATAGCCACCATTTCATCCTTTTTCATTGGTGCTCGTTCAATATAAAGTGCCTTATTATCTGGTTCTCCTTCTTTAGCTAAACGGAGTGATTCGATCCTCAACTGAGGTGTGCCTTTGTATTCTTCACGTTTACCAACTAGAAAAACAACTTTACCTTCTTCAAATGTTTTTAATTGTTCAGGCGTTGAATTCCATAAGTTACCACTCATTTCACCACTCGTATCTTGAAATGTAAAAGCTATGAATGTTTTTCCGGTACGAGTCTGTCTTTCGGTTGCACTTTTAATTAATAAAAATATCTCAACAGATTCATTCAGTTCATAATCAAATAATTCCTTTTTCATGGCTATTAATCCTCTCTTTAAAGATATGTGATTTGTTCGTCTTTAAAACGATTTAATAGTTGTTTATCAAAAGTAAAGAACAACACTTGAGTTACTTGACTAATTTCTTCTAATATATCATACATGATTGATTTTCGAACAGAATCTAAATTCACAAAACTATCATCAATTAATATAGGCAGTGAGATTTCTTTCGCTTGAAGCTGTATCACTGATAATCTCAGCGCCGCATAGAGAGGTTCCGATGTCCCTCTGGATAATTCATTAACTCTAAAGCGTTCTTGGTTACTAGTAACGACTTGAATTCGATTATTCTTTAATTCGATTGCAGTATATTTTCCTTCAGTTAATCGGTTAAAATAATCTGTCGCTAAGTTTAAAATTTTCGGCAACTGTTCTTTAGTATGTTCTTTTAACGTCAATGTAATGAGATCAGACCCCGCTTTGTTCACTAGCCATTCTTCAATTAACCCATCAATTTTGCTGACTTGGTTTTCATATTGTTGTCTTTTCAGTGCGTAATCTTTACCTTCTTCAAGCTCTCTTAACTCCATTATTGTAGTAGCTTTTTGGTCCATTTGTTTATTCTTTTCTTCAGCTAATTTTTTCAATTCGTTATCTATGTCAACAAGAGTACAATTCACTTCATTTTCAGTGAGTGATTTCTTAGCAATCTCTTGATAGCCATTGAATAACTGACGTAATGTTTTTAAATCATTTAATTTTGTTTTATTTGCTTTACTTACATCATTAAGCTGTTTGAGTGCCATCACAGAAGTTAATTGGTATTTATCAAGCAGTTCGTTTAATTTCGACTCAACTAGATTAAGCTGTTTTTCTAATACTCTGAGCTCTTCAGTTTTGCTTTCTATTTGGTACATTGTCTGATTCTTTGATTTGGTTTGCTTATCTACTGCTTGTTTTATTTCCGCTAAGTTTTGAATGCGTTGCTCTGGTGTTACATTCGCTGAATAAATATCACCCAAATGATCTAAGTCTTCTGTTTGAATTTTTAAACGAGACACTTCATTGTTTAGCATTGTTTTTAAACGCACTATTTCATCTGACTGATCTATATAATCATTGTACAAGTCATAGTTTATTAAACATTCGCTGATGGATAGCGATTCTGGTAAATGATGTTTTTGTAAAAACAAATGATAGGATTCATTTTTCAAATCCATTTCGGTATAAACTTTTTTCATTGACTCAGTCAATTCATTTTTCACAACTTTTAAGTGATCCGCTGACGGATTGTCATCTACTGCACCATTATTTCGAACTGAATGACGCTTAATAAAATAATGAACGACTGTTGCACTAAATGCACCAATAATAATCGACATCATCAACGATAAGTCAATGATATAACCAGATAGAGTCAATAAGATAAAAATAAATCCTGCAAAAATTAAAGGTAAAAAAAGATTCTGATTATTGTTCGGTGCTTCAATTTTAGCATGATTTAATTTATAGTTTATTTTATACAACTCTTTATCTAATTGATTAGCTTTTTCTTCAAGGTTGTTCAGTGAGTCATCCCAGGTTTTCACTTTATTTATATCTTCGTCCGCAATTTTAAATGGTGTTTGAGCATTTGGATTCAAGCCCAACTTCCTGGCTAGACGATGATGACTTGTTATTTTATCGGAAATACTTCGTTGTATTTGATGAAATTGTGTTAATTGTTCAGTTAAATATGGTTCTTTGTCAAACCATTCATCATAATAGACTTTATTCATTACATAATGGTCCATAAGATCTGAAGAAAAATGATTCTTTTGTAACATATTTAATTCTGCTTGCAGCTGATCCATTTCATGTGATAATTGATTATTTTGTTCGATTAATTTCTCAGCCAACACTCCATCATCTTCTGACAATGTTTGTTCATGTTTTTTAAAATCATAAATCAGATAAAGATAGTAACTAAAATCATCCCAGTTATCTAAAACAAACTGATACTGTCGGCGATCCTGTTGTAGCTTATTCATCAACTGATCTTTTTTTCGAATTGTTTCGTCAATTGCTTTCACTTGTCTTAATTTATTTAAATAATCTTTATTTTTTGATTCAGCAATATACAACGATTCTTTTGCGTCTTGCAATGATTCTAATGCTTGATTAATCGCGGGTACTCTTCCAGTAGGTTTATATAATTTTTGAGCATTCGATTCTAACTCATTAGCTAGTTTGTGATAATTATGCGCACCCGAAACACTCATATTTAAAAAAGTTTTTTCTAACTCATCAGCTTTCAAATCATTAATTTTTTCCATTTCTTCTAAATCAAAAGTAAAAATTGCATTATATAAAGAAGCAGATGTATGGTGTAAAATATGGGGCAGATATGTTTCATCTAAGGTTTGATGATTTGGCAGATGTATTTTTACTTCACCTGTTACTTTATGATGCGGCAAGCGTTCGATCATCAAAGGGCCATAAATGGAGTCCTTAACATGAATGCGGCCACCGTACTTCGAACTATATTTAGGTTCGTATCTATTCAGTTTTTGATTTCTCGTTGGGAAGCCAAATAGAATGGAATGAATAAATGACTTCAATGTTGATTTCCCCGATTCATTTGGGCCGTAAAAGACATGAAAATCTGAACTTATTTCAAATTTCTGGTCAATCCATTTTCCATATCCTAAAATATCTAATTTACTAATTCGCATGTTATCACCTCTTTCATGTTTTCGATGCTAGTTTGTTTAAAGCTTTTTGGATAATGTCTTCCCGGCGATCTCTATCTTTAAACTCCTTTAAAAGTTTTGGCTGAACTTGTTTAAGTAGTTCTTTTAAGTAATCATCCATTTTTTTGTCTAGAACAACTTGAGTAGCAACATCTAAACTTTCTTTATACATATCCGGTATAGGTTTTAGATCATTTAATACAGTTTCAACACTTATTAACCAAATATTTTGTTCGATTAAAAGCTGATTTAAATGATCCGGTGTGATTAATTTCCCGACTTGAATAGACTCTTCATTTTCTAACTCTAAAATTAATCGGACCATAACTGATTTTTTACATTCACTAAACTCATTTTTGATTTGGTTAATCACTGAATCTAACGTATCTTTTTCATTAATAATTAGTGTTAATGAATGCCAATCAATCATTGAAGTCGGAATAAAAGTCGACTCATGAGATGGACCATTCAATTCAACATAATACGCTCCTTTTTCGCCAGTTTCATTGATGTGTCTACCTTGTATACAACCAGAATAATAGGCTGGAATATGATTAGCAATTTTTTGTGCTTGATGAATATGTCCAAGTGCCATATAGTCATAATGCAATCTGGATACATCATCCCACTCAAAAGGTGCGTAAAGCGTTGAATTTTGAGTGATATCTCCATGATACATGCCAATATGATAGTCAGTTTGATCAGATTTAGGAGAAAATTCTTTTATTTTACTTGTTGATATATGACGAGTATGGTAACTGAATCCTGTAATAGATACTGTTTCTCTGTTTTTTGATTGATAAATGAAGGTTTCAACATCTTCACCAAAGACGGTTACATTTTTGGGAAAATTAAGATATAATTTTTCATCACCAACAAAATCATGATTACCATATGTGATAAATACTTGAATACTCTTATTATTTAGTCTTTCAAATTGTTGTCTCAAAAATGCTTGAGCTCTTATGCTTCTTGTGTTCAAATCAAATAAGTCACCGACGATCAGCATAAAATCCACTTTTTTATCAATTGCTTGTGTAACTAAATGTTCAAAAGCCTTAAACGAAGCTTCTTGAATCTCTTCTAATAACTGACCTGGTACATTTGATAGACCTTTAAAAGGACTATCTAGATGTAAATCTGCCGTATGAATAAACGAAATCATTTTTCCACCTCATTAATGGGAACGTACATTCTTTATTTATGTAAGAAAAAAGCCCTTTTCAGGGCTTTTATTAAATTATTTTCTTAATTTTCATCCGCTTGTTGTGGTTGGTATTTTTGATATAATTCTTGAAGCGGTTTTAAAGCAATTTGATTAATCTCTTCAATCACTTGACCAACACGCTGCTCTGCTTCGATAAGTTTTGCTAATATTTCGTTTTCGCCAACTTTAGCAGATAACTCTTGAGCTTCTTTAGCATCATCTTCTGTGATTTCTTCACCCATCATTTGCTTTTGTTGAATTGTTTGTTGTACAACTCTAAATTTGTCAAATAATGAAGAAGCTTCTTCATCTTCTTTTAAATCTTCAAATGCTTTTTCTAAATTCTTAAATTCATCAGTTTTGCGTAAATCACTTTCTAGTTGATTTGCTGCATCATAAATGTTTACTGACATAATCATACCACTCCTTATATTCTGTACTTGATAACTATACCATGAAATCTTATATCGCTCAAACGGTAATCATTGATTCAACTAATTTCGTCTATTTTCTAACCATTTTTTAATATCTTTACCAACTTCTCTAGCGCCACGTTTAAATTGTTCAACTCCTTGTTCTAATCCTTGGCGTGCTGTATCCGTTGCTTTATCTAACGTTTCTTTTACATCAGGATTATTTAAAAATTCATCAATAATCGATGTGTTTCCTTCTTCCTCTGTTTCACTGATACGTTCCACACTAAATTCAGTTTGGGTTGTGTATGGTAAGATATGTTCCATTTCATTTTTGAATACCATACCAATGCCTTGGCTAGCATAATTCGTTAGATATCGAGTATCTGTTGTTTCGTCAAAACCCATCCAGCTTGCCACAACGATATCTGGTGTATAACCAACAATCCATTGATCAGCTACTCCCGGACCATTTTCGCGTTGTGTTGTTCCGGTCTTACCTGCAACATCAAAGCCATACGGTTCATTATTAGCAGCTGTTCCTGAATCAAATACATCTAGTAATAACTGATTCATTTCATTATTAACTGTTTCGTTTAATACACGCGTTGATTTTGGACGATCATTTTCTACAATGACATTACCTGTTGCATCAACAATCTTAGTGATAAAGTGAGGTTCCATGCGAACGCCATCGTTAGGAAATGTTGAGTAAGCGCTAGCTAAATCCAACGGTGAAATACCATGACTCATCCCGCCTAAAGCAATACTTCCTAAATGGCGATCATCCTTCGTTACCGTCCAGCCAAAATCTTCTAACTTAGACATACCTTTACTAATTCCTATTTCGTCTAATAGCCAAACAGTCGGTGCATTCAAACTATTAGATAACGCGTAATGCAGTGGTACTTGACCTTGATAAGTACCAGATAAGTTGGTTGGCGTATATTCGCCTTCACCGTCACCATATGTTGTCAATTCATCTTGAATCATAGAATCTACTTCAAAGCCATTTTCTAAAGCTGGTGCATAGACACCAAGTGGTTTAATAACGGATCCAGGTTGACGTTTCATTTGGATTGCTCGGTTAAAACCACGCAAAGTATATTCACCGCGTCCACCGACAATGGCACGGACACCACCTGTTGCCGGATCTAAAGCAACCGATGCACTTTGTACCGGTGTGCCATCTTGTCCACTAGGGAATAAGACGTCATTGCTGTAACTGATATCCATTTGTTTTTGAATCGTTTGATTTAAAGTTGTATGAATTGTATAACCACGGTTCATCAAATCTTCTTCATCAATTCCGTAGCGATTAACTGCTTCACTGATGACAGCATCGAAGTAGTATGGGTAGCGGTAATCATTCTCTTTGTTGTACGTATCTACTAGATTTAAACCAACTTGAGAGAGCTGATCATATTCTGCTTGACTCATTAAGTTATTCGTTACCATTAAATTCATTACTGTATTACGTCGGTTAATTGCTCGGTCATAATTGTTGATTGGGTTGTAAGACGATGGCGCTTTTAACATTCCTGCTAACGTGGCACCTTCTTCTACCGAAACAGTCATTGCTGATTCACCGAAGTATTTTTGAGAAGCATCCTCCATCCCCCATACCCCGTTATCTAAGTATACGTTATTTAAGTACATCTCAAGAATTTGTTCTTTTGTATAATGTTTTTCAATTTCAATCGCTAAAAATAATTCACGTAACTTCCTGATCATCGTCTGATCAGCAGATAGATAGGCATTTTTAGCTAACTGTTGAGTGATTGTACTACCACCGCCAACAATACCGCCTGAAGTAATATACCCTGCTGCAGCACGTCCAATACCGATAATGTCAAAGCCATTATGTTGATAAAAACGTTTATCTTCTGTCGAGATTACTGCATTAATAATATTTTCAGATATCTCTTCAAGTTCTACTTGTGTTCCTTGTTGTGAATAAAGTGTTCCTGCTTCTTCTTCATTAACATCAATAATACGAGTTTTTTGTTCTAAACCAGCTTGAAGCATTTCTACATTCGCTGTTCGAGACAGATAATTCAAATAAATACTAAAACCCAATGCAATAGTTAGGACTGATAAAATAGAAATTTTAGTTAAGTGGTACTTTTTCCATTTTCTTCTAAATGAACGCCAGAAACGTTTCAAATGTGGACTAATACACTTCCAGAATATTATTAATTGGCGTTTTATTTTTTCAAAAAAACTTGCATCTTTCATCATTACACCTCATTAAATAGGCCGCTAAACCTATCAAGCCATTCTGTCGTAATTTATCATACTAGATATATTCGGCCTATTCATAGGACCTTAGTATGAAATGTTTGAAAATACTGTATCCATAGTTCTTATAAATTATAAATAAGGCGTATCAATTCTTCAAGTACATCAATTTAAAGATATCAATCTGAAATTGATACTTCTTACTCTTAACAATACACTGTTTTTACAGAAACCATTCGACGAGGCTTTGGTTACTCCATATGAGCATAGTTAAGCCGGTGATTTGGATTATACATTGTTAACTTTTAAAATCAGACAAGGAGTTTAAGGTTTATTATATTAAAATGATATCTATTTCAATATAAAATCCTCCTTGCATGATAGCAGGAAGGATTTAAACATCATTGGATTTTATTTAATAAAATCTTCATACATTTCTTGGTCGTAAACAACTTCTAACTCACCAATGAACTCTTTTAGACCTTTTTCACCTGTAAAAATCTTCTTGAAGCGGTACAAGCCATCGGATTCATCAAAACCAAAGACGCCGCCCATATCATATTCTGCAATGCCTTGAGAAATCGAATACTTAATAGCTTCATAGTTTGTCTGTAACGAACCGTTCATATTACGTTTCACATTTGAACTTGCAGCATACATATAAAATGATTTTTTATTATAAGTTACAACGATCGCAGTGGATAACAAATCATCTTCATGATACGTTTCAAAAATTTTAGCATCATCAAAAGCATGCATTAAATCATCGAAATATTTTTGAGGACGGTGAGAAATACCTTGACGCTCTGCCATGACCTTGGTTAATTCATAAAAACGGTCCATTGCAGCTTCGTACTCCTTATCTTCCACTGTAACGATATTGGTCACAAGTTCACTCTTGTATGTTTTTCGAATCTTACGTCGGTTATTACTTGTAAACTCCATCAGAAGACTTTCAGCATCATGATTAACTAAATCAACCATCATATGAAATCTAGGGTTAGAAAAAACATGTTCATCCTCTTGCTCTCTCGATCGGAATGTGTATCCAAGTGAACGATACGCTTCAACAAGATCACCATCATACAAGGTTTCTGAATCAATCCTTAGTAAGAAAGCTTTGTGCTTTTCAGCAATGGGTTTAGCTTCTTTAATTAAACGATCAACCAGTTCTGTATCATGTAAGTCACATACTGGACCTCTTGGTGCATACATGAAAGCATGCTCTCCGTCATTTTTAACAGATAAAATTGAAAGGGCAGCATTTATCTGATCATTTTCATCCGTTAAATATACATAATCACTTTCCCATCCTTCTTTGACCTTAATCCAGTTTGTTGACTGCATTAAATGACCATGTGGGCTGTTTTTAACAAACTCTTCATATTCTTTAACGCGTTGTGTATTATCTAAGTCTAAAATAGGCAAACTTATCATCCTTCATAAAAATGGTCTCCAGTAAATAGTAACATAAATCCGTTAATTATTTATTAAATTCTTTCACTGCATCTTTAAATTTAAAAATAATCGTTTCAATCTCTTCAAGGCTATAGGCATTCGCTCCACTAGCTAACGGGTGCCCGCCTCCATCGTGTTCTTTGGCAATCGTATTAATAATTGGGCCTTTGGAACGTAATCGGCATCGAAAACTCTTATCTTTTTGCTCAACAAAAACTCCCCAGCACTGGACACCCTGGATACTACCTGGTGTCGTCACAACCGCTCTAGTACTACTCTCATCAATTCCCAGTTTATTCATTAACTCTTGAGTAATAATAATTGACCCGACACCATCTTCAACAGTTAAGTTTTCTAAAACATACCCTGTTAAAGAAGCGACAGCTGGCGACATTTCGTAAAGCTGATTTAAAAGATCAGAATGATCGAAATCATGCTCCATCAATTCTGCTGTCAAACACATCGTCTTCGGTGTCGTTGCTGGATATTGAAAGCGACCTGTATCTCCAACAATCCCACTATAAAGCAGTCGCGCTGCATTATCTGACATCTTCAGTTCATCTTTAAACGTTACATAAAACTCGGTAATCATCTCTGAACAACTGCTCGCATCTGAATCAACCCATTCAACATCGCCATAACTATCATCGAGTGGGTGGTGGTCGATTTTAATTAATTCTTTTCCTTTATATGCTTGATCCCTGCCGTCAATACGGGCAATATTCGCTGTATCCGTCACAATAACTAAGGCATCGTTATATTCAGTTTCTTCTACTTGCGTAAAAGTTGCTAAAAATGATAGATCTTCAATGCCTTGTCCAGCAGTTAAAACACGTTTATTAGGGTATGTTTCACGAATAATCTCAGCTAATCCAACCTGTGAACCGATCGCATCTGGATCGGCATTCACATGGCGGTGGATTATAATAGTTTCATACGCTTTAATTTTGTTTAAAATATTAAGTTTTAATTGTTCTGTTTCTTTTATCATAGAAAGCTCCTTTATTTAACGATAAATTGGCAAGAGAGCAATGCTTTCGCTACAATGCCCTCTTCAGAAACGATTTCGACATCCATACGCGCCGCTCTTCTAGACTGATCAAAGACTTTGGCTTTAATTAATATTTCGGATTCAATCGGTATCAATTTGAAGTAGTGAAGTTGCAACTGGTCAATCGAAATATTGCGTTTTGTTTTTGCTGATAAAATCGATTGACTTACTTTAGTCACTAATTCGGCTAGCACACCATATGAAATTGTTCCTAAAGAGTTGGTCATCTGTGGCGTAACGGTAAATGCATATTCACCGTTCCCAACGTCTTGGACTAACTCTTTAATCTGGTCGGAAATGGTATCTTTCATGTGCGGTTGACGTGACTGAGATTGTAAAGCTTTCATAATATCTTGTCTTGATATAATCCCTTTTAACGTTAAGTCATCTTCAACGACTGGTAGAAGTTCATAGCCATCCCAAATCATGGAGTGGGCAATACTTGCCACACTATTGTATGTTTTGGCAACATTTGGATTTTTGGTCATAATACTTTCAATCGTAACATTATTATCTTTTCCAATAATATCTCTAGCTGTTACAATACCAACAACTCGATTTTGACGATTTACGACAGGGAACCTTGAGTGCCCGTGCTGTTTTTCAATAACTTTATAATCATAGACAGTTGAACCAACAATTAAATGATCGGTATCTTCTAATCGTGTGTATATATTGTCAACCAGTAAAATTTCTTTTTTGATCAATTGATCGCTTAAAGAACGGTTAATCATTGAGGCAATGGTAAAAGTATCATAAGAACTGGAAATAACTGGTAACTTCAATTTATTCGCTAACTTAATGACTTCTTGACTTGGCTCAAATCCACCTGTAATAAGAATGGCTGCCCCCTGTTTAAGGGATAACTTTTGTGCATTTTCTCGGTTACCAATAATCATCAATGAATTAGAAGAAACATAGCGGAGCATCGCTTCTTCTTCCATCGCTCCAATGAAGAAACGATTTAACGACTTATTAATCCCTTCTTCACCACCAAGAATTTCACCGTCTGTTACCTTAACAATTTCTTTGAATGTGAGCTTTTCAATATGCTTACTGTTTGCATTTTTCGTTCGAATGGTTCCGACACGTTCAATAGTCGTCACAATCCCTTTTTCTTCTGCATTTTTAATAGCACGATAAGCCGTTCCTTCACTAACATTCATTTCTTTAGCGATACTTCGAACAGATAATTTATTTCCAATGGGTAAGGTTTCAATATAAATTAAGATTTTTTCATGTTTGGTTGTCATTAAATCACTCACTTTTTCTTTTCCATAAAGGGAGCGGTAGATTTTCATATTGCATCGAGTCAATATTAGTTACGGTAATACCCAATAGCCTTACACCGCGTTCTACTTGCCCCTCTTCAGTCCATAATTCAGAAGATAAATTAAACAAATCTTCTGCTTTTTGAATATATTGCATGGATGTCTTTCTTCTTGTATGTGTTTCAAAATCACTGTAACGGAATTTGATGACGACGGTCTTTGCGTGCAATTGATATTTATTTAATGCTTCTGATACTTTGGTTGATAATACCCTTAACGATTGAATAATTTTATCTTCTTCATAAATTTCAGTTCTAAACGTTGTTTCTTTCCCTACTGACTTCCGGTCTCTAGTCGGATTAACTGGACTATCATCAATCCCTCTTACTTTACGAAATAATGAATGTCCCATTTTGCCAAATATTTGTGCTAACTCATATTCAGATTTTTCGTATAAATCCTGACCCGTATAAATATTCATCTCATGCATCTTTTCAACCGTTTTCTTTCCTACTCCGAAAAATTTATTGATAGGTAAAGTCATTAAAAAATCATGCGATTGAAACGGATCAATCACAGTAATCCCGCTAGGCTTCTTAAAGTCAGATGCCACTTTCGCAATAAATTTATTGTAAGAAACACCTGCTGAACAAGTCAGTTTTGTTTTTTTGTAAATTTTTTGCTGAATTTCTTGGGCAATCAATGTCGCAGATTTCATCTTCATTTTGTTATCAGTGACATCTAAGAACGCTTCATCCAAAGAAATAGGTTGAATTAAATCAGTATACTCATGAAAGACTTCATGAATTTCTCTCGAAGTTTTTCGGTATAAATCAAAGTTTGGTGGGACGAAGGTGGCATGTGGGCATAATTCATAAGCTTTAGCTGAACTCATTGCTGAGTGTATCCCATACTCTCTAGCAATATAATTTGCTGTTGTTACGACACCGCGTCCCTCTGTATTTCTTGGATGATGGGCGATCACAACTGGCTTTTTCTTTAAAGACGGATTCTCTCTAATCTCCACTGAAGCATAAAAAGCATCCATATCAATATGAATTATTTTTCTAGAAGTATCTCTCTTGGGCTCGTCAAACCGTAAAATACCATACTTCAATGTAGTCACTCCCTAGTTAATCTGTACCACTAGTATACTACAGATTTTTTAATCTGTTAAATAAAAAAAGGACAGGTTGCCCTGTCCTTTGAATATAAATTATTCAACTTCATCAGTTGTATTTGGTTCGTTTGAACCTAATGATTCTACGTGAGCATTTGTATCTGCTTTAGAATTTACGCGCGCAATCGCACGTTTTTCAAATGTTAAGTAAACACCTTCACAATCAATAACAACCGTTTGAGAAACATCATCTTGCTCATCAACAATACCATGTAAACCACCAATTGTTACAACATGATCACCTTTAGATAGGTTCTGAATCATATTTTTGTGCTCTTCTTGACGTTTCTTTTGTGGTCTAATTGTTAAGAAGTAAATTAAAACCATAAATAAAGCAAGGGGTAACAAAGTAATTAAAAAATCCATGTAAACATTTCCTCCATTTTTTGTCTATACTTAATCGTAACAAAAATAACAGTTAATTGCTACTTTGATTAGAAGTCCTTTGCATTTGGTTTATTATAACCATACTGTTCTCTAAATGCTTCTCTAAACTCAAGCAAATTATCGTCACGGATTGCTTGACGAATTTGTTTCATTAAGTTCAGTAAGAAATACGTATTATGGTAACTCGTTAAACGGATACCAAATGTTTCATTGGCTTTAATTAAGTGACGAATATACGCTCTTGTGTAATTACGACATGCATAGCAATCACAATTTGGATCCATTGGTGAAAAGTCTCTCGCATATTTTGCATTTTTAACCACTAAACGGCCATTACTTGTCATCACTGTACCGTTTCTTGCAATTCGCGTACTTAACACACAGTCAAACATATCTACTCCGCGAATCACTCCGTCAATTAAAGAATCAGGCGTGCCAACCCCCATTAAATAGCGGGGCTTGTATTCTGGAAGCAATGGCGTTGTATAATCTAATACGGTATTCATTTCTTGTTTTGTCTCACCAACTGATAAGCCACCAATTGAATAACCAGCAAAATCCATAGATGCTAAATCTTTAGCTGATTGCGTTCTCAAGTCCTTAAATCCAGCACCCTGAACGATTCCAAATAATCCTTGTTTATCTCGCTTAGCATGGGCTTCTAACCCTCGTTCTGCCCAACGCGATGTTCGTTCTACAGACTCCTTGACATAATTATATGGATGATTAAAGTCTGGACATTCATCAAAACTCATAATAATATCTGCACCAAGTTTATTTTGAATATCAATCGATTTTTCTGGAGATAAGAACAACTTGCCGCCATCTAAATGACTTCTAAAGTGCACACCCTCTTCTTTAATTTTACGTAAATCAGAAAGTGAAAAAACCTGGAATCCGCCAGAATCCGTTAACACGCCTTGATCCCAGTTCATAAAACGGTGCAAACCACCAGCTTCATCGACAATATCTTCTCCAGGCCTTAACCATAAGTGATAGGTGTTACTTAATATAATGCCGGCACCCATTTCTTTTAATTCCTCAGGTGCTAATGTTTTGACTGTTGCTTGCGTTCCAACCGGCATAAACATTGGTGTTTCAAATGTGCCATGTGGGGTTTCTATTTTACCTAATCGCGCCCCAGTATGCTTTTCTTTCTTTTCTAAATGATATTTAATCGGGTGTCCCATGAAATCCTCCCTTTATTTAACAAACATGGCGTCACCGAAACTAAAGAAACGGTAACGCTTTTTGACAGCGTGCTGATAAGCTTCTAAAATAAATTCTCTTCCTGCAAAAGCACTAACTAGCATAATTAATGTTGATTTTGGCAGGTGGAAGTTCGTTAAGAAAGCATCCACAACTGAAAATTTATAACCTGGTGTAATAAAAATATCTGTCCAGCCACTCGTTTCAATGAGTTTACCGTCGTTAGCTTTACCGATCGTTTCAAGCGTTCGAATCGATGTCGTTCCGACAGCAACTACTTTATTGCCTTGTTCTTTGACCTCGTTCAATGTGTCAGCTGCTTCTTTAGATAACTGATAAAATTCTGAGTGCATTGTATGATCTTCAAGATGATCGACACTAACCGGTCTAAATGTGCCTAGCCCAACGTGCAGTGTAAGATAAACGAGTTTAACTCCTTTATCTTCAATTTTTTTAAGAATCTCTGGAGTAAAGTGTAAACCAGCTGTTGGTGCTGCAGCAGAGCCATTTTCTTTTGCATAAACAGTTTGATAACGGTCTGGGTCATCTAGTTTTTCAGTAATGTATGGAGGTAGTGGCATCTCACCAAGTGACTCTAATATTTCAAAAAAGATACCATCATAGCTAAATTCTATGATACGACCACCATGTTTTTTCTTATCAACGACCTTTGCTTCTAAACGACCATCACCAAAAGAAATGACGGTTCCAATTTTAGCTTTCTTAGCAGGTTTCATTAATGTTTCCCATTGATCACCTTCATTATTCTTAAGAAGTAAGACTTCCAAGTGACCACCAGTATCTTTTTTGTGACCGTGTAAGCGAGCCGGCAGAACGCGCGTATTGTTCATCACAAGCGCATCTCCTTTATTCAACTCATCAATAATTGATTCAAAATAAGTATCTTCAAGTTTGTTATTTTTTGAATCGACAATCATCATTTTTGATTTGGAGCGGTCTGATAATGGGGTTTGGGCAATGAGTTCTTCTGGTAGTTCAAAATCAAAATCATTTACTGTTAAATTCACATTCTAACCTCTTTACTATTTTTGTGGTAATTCATATCCTAAATGCTCATACGCTTTAGCCGTTGCAACGCGTCCTCTTGCAGTCCGTTGTAGTAGACCTTGTTTTAATAAATAAGGTTCTACCATATCTTCAATTGTTTCAATCTCTTCACTGACGTTAGCTGATAAGGTATTTAAGCCAACTGGTCCACCATTATATAACTCAATTAATGTTCTTAAAATTTTGTGATCCAGTGTATCTAAACCAATGCCATCAACTTGAAGTAACTTTAAAGATTCTTTTGCAATGTCTCTAGATATTATGCCATCGCCTTTCACTTCAGCATAGTCACGCACTCGTTTTAATAAACGGTTCGCAATTCGCGGTGTTCCTCGTGAGCGACCGGCAATTTCAAGTGATCCTTTTTCATCCGTTCGAATATTTAACACATCGGCCGAACGTTTGACGACTTCATTCAAATCATCCTTCGAATAGTACTCCATGTAAGATAAAATACCAAAACGATCTCTTAAAGGAGCGGACAATGATCCAGCACGAGTTGTTGCTCCAATTAGGGTAAATGGTGGCAACGGGAAGTGAACTGGATGCGCCGATTCTCCTTCACCGATAATAATATCAATAAAGTAATCTTCCATAGCTGAGTAAAGCATCTCTTCAATAACTCTTGGCAAACGGTGAATTTCATCAATAAATAAAATACCACCTGGTTCTAAGTCGTTCAGCAAAGCAACTAAGTCACCCGGTTTATCAATTGCTGGACCGGAAGTTGTTCGAATGGCCGTCTGCATTTCATTGGCAATCACCATGGCTAGTGTTGTTTTTCCTAGTCCTGGTGGGCCATACAAGAGCACGTGGTCTAATGCTTCTTCTCTGCTTTTGGCTGCTTGAATATAGATGGATAACTCTTTTTTTACTTTTTCTTGACCAATGTATTGATCTAGTTTTTGTGGTCGCAATGATGTTTCAAATGTTCGTTCTGTTTCATCTAATTCATCAGAGATCAATCGATCATCTTGACTCATTCATCTTCACCTCTTTGCTTTTATTGATGTAATAATAAACGTAATGCTTCTCTAATATAAGCATCCGTCGTCATTGGGTCTAAGTCTTCTAATTTTGTTTTTACTTTCTTCACTTCGCGTTTGCTGTATCCTAAGGCATCTAAGGCTTCTAAGGCTTCTACTAAAGCAGGGCCATGTTTGGATCTTTCTTCACCGGCAGGCGCAACACCGTCAAATAATTCTGGCGATAGTTCTTGCAATTTTCCTTTTAAATCTAAAATAATTTGTGACGCTGTTTTTTTACCAACGCCTGGGAAACGTTGTAAAAACTTCGCATCTTCCGCTTCAATGGCTCGAATGAGTCCAGCATGGTCATCATTCGCTAAAATACCTAATGCACTTTTTGGTCCGATACCTGATACATTAATCAGTTTTAAAAATAAATTCTTTTCGTTTAAATTACTAAAACCAAATAATGAGATACTATCTTGTGTCACATTCTGATAAATATATACTTTAACTTGTTTTTCTAACTCATTGGTCATTCGAAATGGATTTGCCATTAAGATATGATAGCCAATTCCATTGGTTTCTAACACTAAGTAACTTGGATATAATTCTACTAATTTTCCAATCATATATTCATACATATTTTCACCACTTTTAAAATTGTCAATCGCTCATATTATACATCAAATACTTACTCAATGTCATTGCGACAACGAAAAAACTGTTGTCAGCTCACAGTTTAGTGAGGTACACAACAGTCTCTTCGTTTAATGATTGTCTATTCTTTCTTTGATTTCATAATCAGTGTAAATCGCGTGAGTTCGGTCTTCAGTAACCTTTACCGTATATATTCGACCTGATTCAACTCTTAAGGTTTGAATCACATAATCTCGGACACGCAACTTAATGCGTTCTGTTTTGCTTGGCACGTAGCCAATCTCACGTATAATCGCTCCTGCCAGTGTATCGATATCATCTTCAGGAATATTTAATTTATAGTACTCATTAAATTCTTCAATTTCAATTCCTGCATTAACAAAAGCATTATTGGCATCAATTTGTCTAATATCACCAGTACGTTTAACATCATTCTCGTCATCGATTTCGCCGACGATTTCTTCCAGCAAGTCTTCCATCGTCACAATACCTTCAACCCCACCATACTCATCAATTAAGATAGCCATGTGCTGTTGATGACGTTTAAATTCAACTAACAAATCATCAATATACATGGTAGCTGGGACGAATAATGGGTCAAAAGAGACATTTAAAAGATTAATTTTGCTCTCATCATTTAAACGCATGGTTTTTAGCAGAGTCTTCGCATGCAGTATCCCAATGACATTATCGCGATCTTCTTTATATAAAGGAATACGTGAGTATGGGCTTTCTAATATTTCATCAATATTATCCTTAATATCATCATCGACGTTAAGCATTTGAGCATCCGTACGAGGTACCATCACATCTTTTGCCATTTTTTCATCTAAAGATAATACCCCTTCTAGCATG
>DATGUS010000073.1:0-30639 GCA_035301245.1 Alloiococcus sp.
GGAAGTGTACTAAATCATTTTGTAAAAGAACATGAGATGAGTCAAGCTGACTTAGAAGCCCTTTCAGAAATCATTAAAGAAAAGAAAAAAAATGCACCAGAGTCAGTGCCATGTCAGTGTACGCCTGGTCAATGTAATTGTAAGAAAGGTAGGGTTTGATAAGATGAATAATACTTATACGGTGGAAGGAATGACTTGTGCGACCTGTGCCCAAACAGTTGAAAGATCTGCCAAGAAACTTCCAGGAATAGATAAGGCTTCTGTTAATTTAGCGACCGAAAAATTACAAATTAAACCAAATGATCAATTTAAAGAAAAAGAGTTAGTGGATGCTGTTGATAAAGCGGGCTATCACCTGAAGACAGTTGAACCGGTTAAGAAAATTTTTGACGTGATGAACATGACCTGTGCTTCTTGTTCTCAAACTGTTGAAACGACTGTATCAAAATTAGACGGGGTTAATGAAGCATCAGTGAACTTAGCGACCGAACGCATGACCGTTGAATATGATCCATCCACTATTTCGATTCGAGAGATTGAAGATGCGGTGAGCAGCGTAGGGTATGAAGCAAGATTGAAACGTGATACCCAAGCGAATTCAAAAGCAGATGAGCAGGAGAAAAAAACATCAAGCAAAGATTTTTATAAACGAAAAACAATAATCGGATTTCTTTTTATGATTCCTTTAATGATTGTTTCAATGGGTCCAATGTTAGGGATGCCAATGCCTGCCATTATCGATCCTATGCAACGCCCGCTTAATTTTGCGATACTTCAGCTAGTCTTAACGGTACCAGTTGTTTACACAGGTATGCCTTATTACAAACAAGGGTTTAAAACATTATTTGCTGGACATCCAAATATGAACGCACTTATTGCATTAGGTACAAGTGCTGCCTTCATTTATTCAGTGGGAGCCACTGTGGCAATCGCTTTAACGAATAATCATGATTTAGCGATGATGTTGTATTACGAAACGACAGTAATGATTTTAGCCTTACACTCTTTAGGAAAATATCTTGAAGAACGAGCAAAAGGACGTATGTCGGAAGCTGTTCAAACGTTAATGAACTTAGCTGCGAAAACAGCACGCATCGTTCATGATGGTAAAGAAGAGGAAGTGGCGATTGAAGAAGTCGCTCCTGGAGATATTATTCGCGTGAAACCCGGTGAAAAAATTCCAGTCGATGGAAAAGTCATTAGTGGTCAAACAGCTGTTGACGAATCGATGTTAACCGGTGAAAGTATCCCAGTCGAAAAAATAACCGATGATGACGTTATCGGTGCCAGTATCAATCAAAATGGAACGATCGATTACCGCGCAACAAAAGTTGGTGACGATACGGCGCTCTCACAAATTATTACGTTAGTCGAAGAAGCGCAAGGATCTAAAGCACCGATTGCGAAGATGGCTGACTTAGTCACTCGCTATTTCGTTCCAACGGTGATTGCATTAGCGATTATCAGTAGTTTAGTTTGGTACTTCGTTGGACAAGGTTTCTTATTCTCATTAACGATTGCGATTTCTGTTTTAGTGATTGCCTGTCCGTGTGCGTTAGGGTTAGCGACGCCGACTGCAATTATGGTAGGCACAGGTAAAGGCGCTGAGTATGGTGTTTTAATTAAGTCTGGTGAAGCCCTTGAAACGATGCATGATGTAGATACCGTTGTATTTGATAAAACAGGAACACTGACTAAAGGAGAACCAGAACTGACAGATATTGTGGTGCTTGATGAATCTTATGATGAATCACAGATTTTATATCTTGCAGCTTCAGCCGAGAAAGGATCGGAACACTCGCTAGCTAAAGCCGTTTTAACGAAAGCTGAAGATGAAAAAATTGAGTTAGCTGACTCAAAAGATTTTGAAGCGATTCCTGGTCACGGGATTCAAGCAATAATTGATGGCACACCAGTGTACTTTGGTAACGAAAAAATGATGAAAGACCAATCCTTATCGTTAACCGAAGTCATTCGTTCACAATCTGATGCATTAGCTAATGATGGGAAAACACCGATGTTTTTAGCGACGGATAAAGGTATCGTAGCCATTATTGCCGTAGCTGATTTACTGAAAGATTCATCAATCGAAGCGGTAGAACTCCTCCATGACCAAGGGATAGAGGTTATCATGTTAACTGGTGACAACAAGAAAACAGCTGAAGCTGTAGCTAAAAGTGCCGGGATTGATGGTGTATTTGCTGAAGTACTTCCTGAAGATAAGTCAGATAAAATTAAACAATTGCAACAAGAAGATAAACGCGTCACAATGGTTGGTGATGGTATCAACGATGCACCGGCGTTAGCACAAGCTGACGTGGGCATAGCGATTGGATCAGGAACGGATGTCGCTGTGGACTCTGCTGACATCGTTTTAATGCGACAAGACGTTAGAGCGGTAACCACAGCATTTGAACTGTCTAAAGCGACGATTAAGAATATAAAACAAAACTTATTCTGGGCTTTCTTATATAACATTTTAGGAATTCCAGTGGCTATGGGTGTGTGGTATGCTTTTGGTGGGCCACTGCTTAACCCAGAAATCGCTGCTGTTGCCATGAGTTTTAGTTCCGTATCGGTTCTACTCAATGCTTCAAGATTGAAAACATTTAAACCAAGTATAGATAATTAAAGGAGAATGCATAATGGATTTACAATTTAAAGTAAACAATATGTCGTGTGAAGGATGCAAAAACGTAGTTGAAACAACTTTAAACAATGATGACCGTATTGAACAAGCAGTTGTTGACTTGGCTGATCAATCAGTTAAAGTCAAATCTAACAAAGATTTATCAGTGGCAGATATCAATAATTTGCTAGCTGAAACACCTTATAACGTTGAAAATTATTAAACGGATCAATCAACATGATATTAAAAGTCAGCTTTTTTGTGTAAAATAGTTAATATAAACTATTTTGAAAGAAGGCGACAGTATGGTTAAGGCATATGTACCATTTCGCTTTAGATATACCCCAATTGTTAAAACGGTATTAATTAAATTTAAAAAAGACCCAGATCATACGTATAACGCATTAGAACTACAAGTTTTTGAGTTAAATGATGAAAGATTCTACCAAGTTCTCGCTAAAAGACACGACGACTATAAAGATGTTTACCAAGATCCTAAGATGCAATTAGATGAAGGAGAGCTTGAACTGAACATTGGTGGACGAGGCATGGGTGATGTTTATCCAACAACATTTACCAAAGGCTACTTTGAGGAAAAAGATGGCCATATACGTATCGGTTTTACCTTTAATGACAAAGATGATCGTTTAATTAAATTTGCGGTGGATGAAAATTTAGAAAAAGATACGACTCCTCTTGCTTGGTTACCATCGATTGGTGCAAGTCTGGAAAAACCACAGTCGGTACCCTTGTTTTTTCTTTACGATTTTGATTTTATCCGTAAAGCAGGTACGGATGTGAAGCTTGAGATTGATGGGTTGAACCATACTGTCGATCCTTATGCGATTGCAAAAGATTTCCAAGCGCGTATCAATATTCAATATTCACTGAATTCAGTCGTTGTTAACTTTAATGAAACAAGAGAGAGTACAATGCCCGTCGTAGAATTAGATGAGCACCATGTGGCAGAATATAACGGGAAAAAATATCACTATAATGTTATTGACGGTCGTCCTCAACTAGCACAGATAGTATTGCAAAAAGGTAGTCGTCCAGTTAATGTGACTTTCGATCCGCCATTTCCTGACTTTACAGAGATTAAAGATCATGTTCCTAAATTTGGAGAGTTTATCATTCAACCAGCAGAAGAATTAGGTACTTTAATAGGGCGTTATAATGTAACAAAGCAAAATAATAAAGCGATGATTAACTTGTCATTTACAGAAGGCTGGCAACCAAATCAGAAAGAATTGTATTATAAATTATTAAGAGAACGAACAGTTAGACGCCTAACAAATTGGTATAAAGAGTACCAATGTAATGAGGTTGTTGATCTTGATACACTAGAAACCAAAGTTGAATGGAAAAAAGTTAACCCAGAACGAACAAAAGGCTTTTAATCACTAATATATATATAATTATAAAAGGTCAACATAATTTTATTTCATGTACTCCCCGTAAGGTAAATTACTAAGGGGGGTACATTATTTTTGTCATTTTGACTGTTATAAACCGATAGTCTTCTTTTAAAATATCAGGAGATAATTATTTCTGAATCTAAAATAAAAACGTATGTTACAAAAAAATGAGAGAATTCTAATAAAAATATACATAATACTATTATATCAACACTGGAAACTGTTACAAAGTTGTCATAAAAATATAAAAAAGCTATCTCCAACTTTACAGATCCCCCTTTAATTGTTATGTTTATTACTGTAATTATGAAAAACGATTTGAATAAACTATTGCATTTACCAGATTTTGTCAAATTCGATATTGCAATAGTTTTTTGTTTGTCAAAATAAATCAAATTAAACTAAACATAGGAGGCATGAGTCATTGGAATCTAACATAAATACAAAAATTAAAGTAGAAAACTTAACCAAAATTTTTGGTAAGAAAAAACAGCAGCAAAAAGCTTTGGAATTGTTAGAAGATAACAAAACAAAAGATGAAATCCTAAAAGAAAGTGGCGCTACAGTTGGTGTTAACCAAGCTGACTTAGACATTAAAGAAGGCGAAATTTTCGTTATTATGGGCTTATCTGGTTCAGGGAAGTCTACATTAGTGAGAATGCTTAACCGTCTAATCGAACCAACAGATGGATCGGTCTATATTGATGGCGAGGATATCATGCAAATGAATAAGGAATCATTAAGAGATGTTCGTCGTAAGAAAATCTCAATGGTTTTCCAAAACTTCGGATTATTCCCCCACCGTACAATTTTAGAAAACACAGAGTATGGCTTAGAGGTACAAGGTGTTGATAAAGAAGAGCGTCAGCAAAAAGCAGAACGTGCTTTAGATAATGCGGGCTTACTTCCTTATAAGGATCAATTACCGAATCAGTTATCTGGCGGTATGCAACAACGTGTTGGGTTAGCTCGTGCATTAGCCAACGATCCCGAAGTATTATTGATGGATGAGGCTTTCTCAGCACTTGACCCACTTATTCGTCGTGATATGCAAGATGAGCTTCTCGAAATGCAAGAAACTATGCAAAAAACGATTATCTTCATTACGCACGACTTAAACGAATCACTACGTATTGGTGACCGCATTGCTATTATGAAAGATGGTGAAGTGGTTCAAGTAGGTACAGGAGAAGAAATCTTAACGAATCCAGCTAATGAATATGTAAGACGTTTCGTAGAAGACGTTGACCGTTCGAAAATCATTACGGCTGAAAACATTATGGAACGTCCTCAAACGCTTATTATGGGACATGACGGACCACGTATTGCAAAACAACGGATGCAAGCTGAGCGCTTAAGTAACATATTAGTTGTTAATAAACAAAAACAATTACTGGGTTACGTCACAGATCAAGATGTCCTTAAAGCAATCGATGAAGACTTAACCATTGAAGATGTCTTGCGTCAAGGCGTTCCAGAAGTATCAAAAGATAAATTAATGAATGAATTATATGATTTAATTCATGATAGTGAAACACCGATTGCAGTAACAAACGATGACCACCGATTATTAGGGATTATCGTTAGAAGTCATGTCTTAGGTGCTCTAGCGAAAGATAAAAACAATAGCGAGGAGAGTGATATCAATGGATAATACACTGTTTATTGATTTAATACCTGAAGTACCATTTACAGAATGGTTTGCCAATATTATTTCTTGGCTAACTGAAAACTTATCTGCGTTTTTCGATATTTTAAGTGACTCAAGTGAGTGGTTCATGGATATCATGACTGACTTCTTGTTGGTTATTCCACCAGAGTTATTTATTTTATTGATTGTTCTACTAGCTTTTTATGCTGGACGTAAAAGTTTCGGCTTAGCGGTATTCTCATTCGTAGCCTTACTATTTATTTTCAACCAAGGTTTATGGAAAGACTTAATGTACACCGTCACACTAGTGATTATTGCTAGTTTAATATCGATTGTGATTGGTGTGCCAATAGGCATTTGGATGTCTAAAAGTAAAACAGTCAACAATATTGTTCAACCAATCCTAGACTTTATGCAGACCATGCCAGCATTTGTTTACTTGATTCCAGCAGTAGCATTTTTCGGCATCGGTATGGTGCCAGGCGTGTTCTCATCAGTCATTTATGCGATGCCACCGACAGTACGTTTTACTAACTTAGGTATTCGTGAAGTGGATGACGAAATGATCGAAGCAGCAGAATCATTTGGTTCAACAGCTAGCCAAAAATTATTTAAAGTAGAGTTACCTTTAGCCAAATCAACAATTATGGCCGGAATCAATCAAACAGTGATGCTTGCCTTATCTATGGTTGTAATTGCATCAATGATCGGTGCACCTGGCTTAGGTGACCAAGTGATCCGTGCACTGCAACAAGCACGTTCAGGTCCAGGTTTTGTAGCTGGATTTGCATTAGTTGGACTGGCAATTATGATGGACCGTATTTTACAAGGCTTCGGCAATCGTAAGTAAAAAACAAATTTTTGAATGAAAAATATAAAATAGGAGAGATAAACATGGGATTTAATATGAAAAAATTAGGCCTTACAGCATTATCAGCATCAGCATTATTTTTAGCATCTTGCGGGAATGATGATGGTGGCGCTGCAGACGTTGAGACAGTTGTTGAAGATCAAGAAATTGAACTAGCTTACGTTGAGTGGGATAGTGAAATTGCTTCAACTTATGTTGTTGGTGAAGTTCTTGAAGAATTAGGATACGACGTGACATTAACAAGTTTAGATAACGCAGTAATGTGGAACGCTGTAGCAACCGGTGACGCAGATGCAATGGTAAGTGCTTGGTTACCTGGCACTCACGAAGCGCAAGAAGCTGAATATGGCGATTCAATGGATCACCTAGGTACAAACTTAGAAGGTGCGAAAATTGGTCTTGCAGTTCCTGAATATATGGATGTTGATTCAATCGCTGATTTATCAGACGAAGCAGACCAAACCATCACTGGTATTGATGCGGGTGCTGGTGTTGTTAACGCAGCTGAGCAATCATTAGAAGATTATGACAACTTAGCTGACTGGACTGTTTCAACATCATCATCAGGTGCGATGGTTACAGCATTACAACAAGCATTAAATAATGAAGAAGATATTGTGGTTACTGCTTGGTCTCCACACTGGAAATTCCAATCATATGATCTAAAATATTTAGAAGACCCTGAAGGCTCATTCGGAGCTGAAGAAACGATTGATACTTATGCTAGAGAAGGCTTATCTGAAGATATGCCAGAAGCTTACTCAGTATTAAGTAATTTCAACTGGACATTAGAAGATATGGAAGCTGTTATGTTAGATATTCAAGAAGGTTCAAGTCCAGAAGATGCAGCGAAAGCATGGATTGAAGAAAACCAAGACATCGTTGATGAATGGGTAGCAGATGTTCAGTAATTGAACTTTATTTTCAGCACTAGACGTTAAATGAAATCATTTATTGTTGCTGAAAAGTAAAGGTGTAAATAACCCAAAAACACAAGTGTTCTTAATAGGATATTTTATGTCAAAGTTCTGACGTCACTATTTCCTTATAAGATCAGCTTGTGTTTTTTGTTTTTGATAACGAAGAAAAAAGGAGTTTTGTAGACAACGTTATGGATTTAAAAAAAGTAGGTATTAGTGCTGTAGTATCAGGTGCATTAGGACTAGTTAGTTGTGGGGTACAGGACACTGACCAATCAGATGAGGCAGTGGTAGATGGTGAAGCTATAGAGCTCACCTATGTGAATTGGGATACCGAAATTGCTTCAACACATGTTGTGGGAGAAGTATTAGAGCGCGTCGGTTATGATGTGACATTAACCAGCGTTGAAAGTCCAGTAATGTGGCAATCGATTGCTTCAGGTGAATCTGATGCTATGGTAGCTGCTTGGTTGCCGTATACACATGAATGGGAATATGAACGCCACAAGGATAACGTCGTCAGTTTAGGTAAAAATTACGAAGAAGCACTAATTGGCCTAGTAGTTCCAGAATATATGGAAGATGTTAATTCAATAGAAGATTTAGATCAGCAAGTTGAAGACAAAACGATTGTTGGAATTGAACGTGGTGCTGGAACAGTGGAAGCGGCTGAAAGAGCACTGGTGGACTATGGTAAAGAAGACTGGGAAGTGCTTGCTTCTTCTAGTGGAGCAATGGTCACAGAGTTAACGCAGGCTATTAACAACGAAGAGAATATCATTGTTACAGGTTGGACACCCCACTGGAAGTTTATTGAACATGACTTGAAGATGCTTGATGATCCTCAGAATAGTTTTGGTGAATCTGAATATATCGAAACGTTTACTCGGCAAGGATTTTCTGAAGATCACCCGGTTGCGGCTCATATTTTAGAAAACTTTTACTGGGAGCAAGAGGAGTTTGAGTCTGTTATGTTAGAAATTAATGAAGGAGTTAGTCCGGATAAAGCTGCTGACAACTTCATCGAAAATCATCCTGACTTAATTGATAGTTGGACAGAAGGTATTGAAGAGATTGCAAGTGAGCATTAACTCGTAAAATTATTTAAAAAACGGTCTGCACCATGAAAGTGGTGTGGACCGTTTGTTTTTTGTTATCCCAATGCAACATCTAAAATCATCATCACTGTAAAACCAACCATCAGCCAGATTGCTGCCAAGTCTTCATTCCCATGTTCTCTTGATCCAGGAATCACTTCTTCGGCAGTGACAAATATCATTGCCCCTGCAGCAAAAGCAAGAGCATATGGAAGGAGTGGCTCAACAAATGTAATAAGTAGTACACCTAGAACACCGGCTACCGGCTCAACGAACCCAGATAATTGCCCATACCAGAATGCTTTACCCATACTCATACCTTCATTTCTTAATGGAAGCGAAACTGAAGCACCTTCTGGGAAGTTTTGCAGTCCCATCCCAATGGCTAACGAAATAGCGGCCGCTAACTCAGCAGCTCCACCGCCTTTAATTAATGTCCCAAAAGCCACACCGACAGCGAACCCCTCTGGAATATTATGGAGAGTGATTGCTAGAACAAGCAGTGTACTGCGTCTGTAACTCTCTACATTAATTCCTTCAAGTCTTTTTTTCGTCTTATCTTGTGGGTGAACGTGCGGTAGTACTTTATCCACACCAAATAAAAATAACCCACCAAGCATAAAACCAACAGCTGCTGGAATCCAAGATGGCAGAGGATCGTCTTCCGCTAAAGCAATCGCTGGTTGAAGTAAAGACCAAAAACTTGCGGCGATCATAACTCCCCCAGCGAAACCTAACATGCCATCCATTATTTTTTGGTTAATTTTATTTGTTGTAAAAACTAAGGCAGCACCTAAGGCAGTCATAAACCATGTAAACAGTGTTGCTCCTAGAGCGAGAATAATCGGTGAGACGTCTAATAAATAATCAAACACTAGTTGATTTAACCTCCTGTAATAATGCTTCGATATCTTCTGTTAATTTTTTCGGTTTAGTGACAGGTGCGTAGCGATGCACGACTTCACCATTTTTATTAATCAAGAACTTTGTATAATTCCACTTGATTGATCTGCCACCCGTCTGGTCTTTTAAGTATTTATATAACGGATGCGCATGATCACCATTAACTTTAATTTTGTCAAAAATAGTGAAAGTTGTATCATAATTAAATTGACAAAAGTTTTCGATGTTTTGTCCTTTTAAAGGCTCTTGTTTTAAGAATTGGTTACATGGAAAGGCTAAAACAGCAAAATCTTCATCTCCATATGTTTGATAAAGGTCTTCAAAGTCTCCAAGTTGAGAAACTAACCCGCATTTTGTTGCAGTATTTACTATTAAAAGTACTTTATTTTTATAAGCTTCTAAAGTTTGTTCATTACCCTGAAGATCTTTAACTTTAAAATCATAAATCGTCATGTTCATCACCTCTACTCATATTTTAACATTTTTCCATACTTTTAACACTTTTCATACTTTTGAGTAACACTTATAACATTTGATTCGTTATCACTAGTGTAAGTAGTCATGACATTTACACCAATAACTTTTAGGAGGAATACAAATGGCAAAAACATGGGTAGCAAACAAATTAGATGTGTACTTCGAGGATATAGAGAACGAGAAAACGATTCGCAAAGGATTTAACCAAATTATAGAGAATCCATCAGATGATCAGTTAAGTTCGTTCGCCAATGCAGTAGGAAATCTTTATAAACAAGAAAAAACACACACCATCTTAAATCAGTCATTCAAGATTAACTAAAGTCATTTAATGTAGGTTATGTTGGAAAAGATTTAGACAACAGGACACTGGCTGTAGTAATGCACCAAAGTAATGAAATCAAATAAATATCCCCATACCAATAAAAATAAGAAAGAGGTTACATGAATGGAAAAACGTTTAGAATTATTATTTAAAACAGGTGATGATAAAAACACGACATTAGCAATCAGCGATCCAGCACCAAGTTTAACAGAAGAAAACATTAAAGGCGCAATGGAGTCGATTGCTAGCTTACATTTGTTCGAAAAAGATGGGATTAAGCGCTATAGTGGCGTGAGAGGCGCACGTTATGTGACTCGTGAAGTGGAAGAAATCTTTACAAACGAAGAACTATAAAATAAGCTATTAGATTAGGAGAAGACTTCCTGAATGAGAGATTATCCTTTCATCTGGGAAGTCTCTTTTGGTTTGTCATGATTTAATTTAGAGAAATTAATCTAATTATCTGTTGGGATAGTGTCATTTAGTAATAACGCGCATCCAGTAAAATAAACCTCATTATTTACAGTACGAGACAATTTCGATATAATAAACATGATTGTGCAGCTTATACATAAATAAAGTGAAGGAAGGAGAGTACTTCGCATGAAGTGGCTTAGCCGAATTTTAATTGTCGTAGGAATCGGGTTCCTTATTGCTTTTGGATATACCGTATATGATCATATCACAAGTAGCTCTGTAACATTAGAAGAAGCACAAGTAGCTTTAGAACAAAAAAGAGAAGAACTAGCTTCATCAGGAACCGTTCAAGCCTCCGAAGAAGAGGAGTATGATGCCTCCGGTTATTCTGCAGAGTATGGGGAAGCATTCGGTATTCTTGACATTCCAAAGTTAAAAAGAAGTATCGGTATCGTTGAAGGAACAGATGCCGACTCATTGAAACGTGGTGTTGGACATGTATCCAGTACCGCCTATCCCGGTCAAGATGAGCAAATTGTCTTATCCGGCCACCGGGATACCGTATTTAGAGATTTTGGCGAATTAGAAATGGGCGATACATTTATCGTTCAAATGCCTTACGGTGATTATGAATATGAAATCCAAGATCACACGATTGTCGATAAATATGATACATCGATTATAGGAAATATGGGTGAAGAAGTTCTAGTCGTATCTACGTGCTATCCATTTGAGTTTTATGGATTCGCACCAGACCGATTTGTATTCTTCAGTTATCCAGTCTCATAAAGAAAGTAGCAATAGAAGAAAGCTGTCTAGACATCACGATTGTTTTGGACAGTTTTATTTTTAATTAAAGATAAAGATACAATAAATGTATCTATTTAAAGAAGGAACGTAAATGAAAAAACTATTAATGTTACTTGTTAGAGGTTACCAAAAAAGTATCTCCCCGCTCTTCCCACCGTCTTGCCGTTATTATCCAACCTGTAGCAACTATACAATGGAAGCTTTAGATAAACATGGCGCCTTAAAAGGGTCATTGATGGGCATAGCAAGAATATTACGATGTCATCCTTTTGTTGAAGGAGGGATCGATCCGGTACCCGACCATTTTACATTAAAACGTCAACGACCGACGTCTAAACAGAATGTTGAAGAGCGAGACAAACAACTTGAACAGGAACAGGCGCATCCAGTCGATTATCTTCTTCATAAATATCAAAGAGAGATTGTTCCGGAACTTTATCCGTTAGATCAACTTTTAGAAGATCATTTTGAGCTTGAAGTTCTACCATTTACACGAATGAGTACATCATTTAGTAAAGAAGTGAATCAACAGGCAGCTGATTATGGCGTCGTTGAACCTGTGTTTAAACTTTATCAAGTTACTGAAGTAAAAGATGATGAATTAATTATGGAAATTCCGTTCAAATCACCACTTAATGAAGCTATCGATGATACTGAGCGTTGTTACTTACTAGTCGAAGAAACGCTAGGAATTGTAAAAGCAAGTCACCAAGAGCTAGGTGTTGACTTAGTGTTGGCCACCGGTGTGTCTAAAAAAGATATTGAAGACCGCACGCCACGCTTAAAGCATTATTTAACGGTACTTGATGAGTTAGAAGTTTAACCATTTCTTAATCCGCATGTTTTAATGGAATGGTACACTTTCATTGATTATTAAACGGGAGGTTAGTAGCATGCATATTTTAATATCAGATGATGATCGAGATATTTGTGATTTACTAGAAATTTATTTAAGAAATGAAGGCTTTGACGTGTCCAAAGCATATGATGGACAGCAAGCGATGAATAAAATCAAGGCTAAAGATTTTGATTGTTTAATACTTGATGTGATGATGCCTAAGAAAGATGGCTTGGAAGTGGTGAAAGAAGTCCGTGAAGATTCTACCCTTCCGATATTGATGCTTAGTGCGAAGACGTCGGATGTTGATAAGATTAGAGGTCTATCTAACGGGGCGGATGATTATGTTATCAAGCCCTTTAACCCTCTTGAAGTGGTTGCGCGCGTGAAGTCGCTTATTCGCCGTAGTTCTTATAAAGAAATGGAAGAGAAAAATGTTGGTGAAATCGAAGTAGGTCCTATTATTATTCGTAAAGACCGCCACGAAGTTGAAACGATAAATGGCGAATTGATTCAATTGACAGCTTTAGAATTCGGTATTTTATATTTATTGGCAAGTAATCCTAACCGAGTGTTTAATGCCGATGAAATTTTTGAAAAGGTATGGCAACAAGAAAGTCTTGTTCCAGCCAAAACAGTAATGGTACATGTGAGTCATTTGCGAGATAAACTTGAAAAAGCCACTGAAGGGGAGAAAATCATTAAGACCGTTTGGGGTGTTGGCTACAAAGTTGAAGCATAGATTTTCCTAATAAAGTGACTGATCATAAAATAGATGAGTAGACCACGAAGATTGAAGGGTTAGAATTATGAAGTTAACACGTTCAGAAAAAATTAGTTTGATTATCGAAGGCTTCATTACGGCTGGCATCGTCATTTTGATTTATTTTGCGACCTATACCATAATGACATGGCTAGCTAGTTATGCTTTAGCTAATATTGATAGTGAAGCTTTCAATGAAGTTTTACTACAGATTAGAGATGTCCAATATTGGGGTCTGACACCTTTTTTAGTTATCTTTTTAGCCATTGCGATGATCATTTTCATTTATTGGCGTCTGAAACGTCGTCAACGTCAATACGAACTCTCGCATATTATTGATGAACTTCACTTAATTGCGGAAGGCGATTTTGAACACCGTATTTCTAAAAAGGGATACAGTAGTGATATGCAACATGTTATCGACAGTATCCATACGCTTGTCGATTCAGCTGTTGAGGCGATGGAAGAAGAACGTCGCATAGAACAAACTAAAGATGAGTTAATCACGAATGTCAGCCATGATATTAGAACTCCATTAACGTCTATTATCGGCTATATTGGTTTAATTGACGCCAAACGTTTTACAACGCAAGATGAATTAGATAAATATGTATCAATCGCTTATAGCAAAGCTAAACAAATGAAAGTACTGGTTGATGATTTATTCGAATATATTAAGGTAAGGCATCCGTCAACGCAGTTAAATATAATGCGTTTTGATATGGTGCAATTGATAGAACAGCTAGCGATTGACTTTGAATTGCAATTAAAAGACCAGCAAATGAATTTATCAGTCGAACCGAGTCGACCTAGTGTGATAATGGAAGGAGACTCTGAACAGATTGTAAGATTAATGAATAATTTAATGACGAATGCCTTAAAATATGGAGCAAAGGGTCAAGATATTAAAATTGAAATCCTTTCTGATAATCAAATGGTTACGGTACGGGTGATGAATACCGGTAGTGAACTACCAGATGATCCAATCAATGTGATTTTCGACCGCTTTTACCGAATGGAAGAATCACGATCTCCGGATATTGAAGGAACTGGCTTAGGATTAGCTATCAGTAAAAGTATAGTTGATCTACACAATGGACAAATTACTGCCAAGTCTGAAGGGGATTGGACGGTGTTTGAAGTGAACTTACCGCATACTCAACAAGTTGTTGCTGATTAAGAGAAAGAGCGTTTGTTGATGAAAACAGGTATAAACGAAAAGTTATAAATACTTAAAGAGGATTCAAAATTTATGAGTACCTCTGATAAAGTTGGAGAAGATGATGAAGATACTTATTACATTACTCGCGATATTACTTGGACTCAACATGGGGATTTTTAAAAACAATGTCTATGCTCAGTCTGAAGAGCTGGATTTAAAAGCAAAATCAGCTATGGTTGTGGATACAGCAGACGGTCAAATTTTATATGAATCGAATAGTGATGAAGTTCGAGCGATTGCTTCATTAAC
Source organism: Alloiococcus sp. (assembly GCA_035301245.1). GTDB lineage: Bacteria > Bacillota > Bacilli > Lactobacillales > Carnobacteriaceae_A > Alloiococcus. Next base: position 14,591 of record DATGUS010000073.1, read on the forward strand.
TAAAATGATTGTGCAATATATTGTATTAGAAGAAATAAATCAAGGAGCGCTCAGTTGGGATGAGCCGGTTGAAGTCAGTCCTTTTTTATCTGAATTAAGCACCGATTTTATTTTAGCAAATGTTCCATTATCCAGTGATGAGACATATACGGTAAAAGAGTTGTTCGATGCGATGTCTATTTATTCAGCGAATGCAGCGACTATTGCTTTAGCTGAACATATCGAAGGTTCTGAAGAAGCTTTTGTCCATCGTATGAGGGAGCAAGTTGCTGATTTTGGGATTGAAGATGCCCATATTGTTAACGCAACCGGACTACATAACTCTTATATGCGCGGTGAATATATTTCAGAAAGTAAAGAAAATGACGAAAATCTTATGTCGGCTCGCAGTGTAATGATTATTGCTGCACGACTTTTAGAAGATTATCCGGAAATTTTAGAAACAGCCGAAGAACCATTGTTAAGTTTTCAAACAACAACCGGGCCTTTTGTTGTTCAAAACTGGAACAAAATGTTACCGGGATTACCATTAGCTTATCCGGGGGTCCGTGGATTAAAAACGGGAACAACCGAAGCGGCAGGTCAAAGCTTTTCCGGGTATGCTGAAAATTATCCGAATGATTCAGGACCGGCAGAACCCAACCAGTCGGAAGAATCAAACGATCAATCTCAGAAGATAAACCAACCAAGAAGATCGCTTCTTACAGTCGTTTTACATGCTGGAGGAATCGATAACCCTGACGATAAAGATCGTCGTTATCATGAAACAGCAGCTCTATTTGACTATGGATTTGATGAATGGCAGCACACAACATTATTTTCAAACGATCAATTTAATGAAGAAAATAAATCAGTATCTATTATAAATGGTCAAGAGAACACTACAACACTGGTTGCAGAGAGTGATATTGATGCTCTTGTTAGTCTAGAAGAATTAGAAAAACATCAAGTCGAAGTTAAATATCACCCAGATTTGGTCAATAAAGATGGAGAATTACAAGCCCCTGTTTATGAAGGAGAGGTCGTTGGTGAAGCGGTCGTTACGTTCGAAGAAGCGTTAGAATTTTTAGATCAAGAACCAGTGGAAGAAATGACCGTACCCATTTATTCAACAAAAACGATTGAACGAGATAATTGGATCATTCGACAGTGGGATAGAGTCACAAGATGGGTTAGCCAATGTTTTTAAAAAGAAATCAATGATACTTGCTTTATGAAATGGCTTTAGGTATGATAGCTATAAATAAATAGAAGAACTGTATAGTATGAACTAGTACATAAGAGGTTATCCTAAGAGAGTCAGTGGTAGGTGCGAACTGATGATAACACTTATCGAATCCATCATATTTAAAAATAAAGAAGCAATCGCCTAATTTATTTCGGGAGAGCCGTTATCCAAATCAAGAGCAAGAGGTTAGTATGCCTTTTGAAGTTGGGTGGTACCGCGAATGACAGCCTTTCGTCCCTTATAGAGACGAGAGGCTGTTTTTGTTTATCCAAGAAAAGTAAAAAATGAAAGGATGAGTATTGTGTTAGATATCAAATTAATACGCCAGAATCCACAGCAGTATAAGGAGTTGTTAGAGACTCGAGGTTATGAAGTAGAGAAGATTGATGAATTGCTTTCTTTAGATGAAAAACGTCGTGAGCTAATTAAAGAATCAGAAGCATTAAAGAAAGAACGTAACAGTGTATCAGATCAAATCGCTGAGAAAAAACGAAATAAAGAAGATGCTAATGATGCTATCCAAGCAATGCAAGAAGTAGGTAAGCAGATTAAAACAACAGATGCTGAGCTAAAAGAAGTGGAAGAGAAAGTCCACGATATTGCTGCTCGTATTCCTAACGTTCCACATAAAACTGTGCCAGTAGGTCCAGGAGAAGAGGATAATGAAGAAGTTCGTCGTTGGGGTGACGAATTTAAACCTGAATTCGAAGGTGAAGCGAAACCGCACTGGGACATCGGAACTGACTTAGGAATCTTAGATTTTGATCGTGGTGCTAAAGTGGCTGGTGCACGTTTTGTTTACTACCGTAAGCTAGGCGCTAGACTAGAACGTGCGATTTATAACTACATGCTAGACAAACACGTTGATGAAGAAGGATATGAAGAAGTGATTCCACCGTATCTTGTAAATGATCAAACGATGTATGGCACTGGACAATTCCCCAAATTTAAAGAAGATGTCTTCCAAATTGACGAGAGTCCTTTAACGCTGATCCCAACTTCTGAAGTACCATTAACAAATATTTATCAGAATGAAATTTTAAATCAAGAAGACTTGCCACAATACTTTACAGCTCTAACGCCTTGTTTCCGATCAGAAGCTGGTAGTGCCGGTCGAGACACACGTGGTATTATCCGTCTCCACCAATTTAATAAAGTAGAAATGGTTAAATTCTCTAAACCAGAGGATTCATTCGACGAATTAGAAAAAATGGTGAAAAATGCTGAAGATTTACTGAAAGATCTGAAGTTACCATACCGAGTGTTAGCGTTATCTACAGGAGATATGGGATTCTCAGCATCAAAAACCTATGATTTAGAAGTATGGATTCCAGCGCAGAATACTTATCGTGAAATCAGCTCATGTTCAAACTGTACCGATTTCCAAGCGCGCCGTGCTAAAATTCGTTACCGCAATGAAGAAGGTAAAATCGAGTATCTTCATACATTAAACGGTTCAGGCTTAGCAGTAGGTCGTACAGTGGCCGCGATTTTAGAAAACTACCAACAACCAGATGGCTCAGTAAAAGTGCCAGAGGTCTTAGTACCTTATATGAATGGTATTGAATACATTAAATAAATAGTAGAAAAGAACTAAAGTGAAGTTGTTCGATCTAACAGGCTGTTTTAATTGACATTTGAAGAGAGCAAACTTCCTTTGGTTCTTTTACTTTGAATCAAAGTAACAATATGATAATATAACTTCACATATATAAGAGAAACATTTAGAGGAGTGAAATGAATGAGTGAATATAAAAAAGCTAACTTTGCTGGTGGATGTTTCTGGTGCATGGTTCAACCATTCGATGAAAAAGATGGCATAATCTCTGTCGTTTCTGGGTATACAGGAGGACATACCGAAAACCCGACCTATGAAGAAGTTTGTTCAAATACAACGGGGCACACTGAAGCGGTTCAGATCACTTATAATCCTGACATTGTTTCATATAAAGAATTGGTTGATATTTATTGGCAACAAACAGATCCAACTGATGCAAGCGGGCAATTCGTTGATCGCGGGGATTCTTATCGTCCAGTAATCTTTTATGGTAATGAAGAAGAAAAAAAGATTGCTGAAGCATCGAAAAAACAATTAGATGAAAGTGGTCGCTTTAATGATCCGGTAGTTACTTCTATAGAAGAAAGAAAAACATTCTATCCAGCTGAAGAATATCACCAAGACTTTTATAAGAAAAATTCAGCTCACTACAAAAAATATCGTCAAGGCTCTGGAAGACAAACGTTTATAGATGATAAATGGCAATAGAATCTTTAAACAAAGAAAATGTAAATTTAAAATAAAGTAATTTACAAAAAAGTGTTGACAATTTTTATATTAAAGTGTATTATAAAGAAGCTGTTTACGAAACAGCTATGTATAGTGATGATAGCAAGAAGGTTCCACCTGTTCCCATGCCGAACACAGTAGTTAAGCTTCTTAGCGCCGAGGATAGTTTAGGTTTAACCTATGTGAAAGCCGGACGTCGCTATGCATTTAGGAGGTTTAGCTCAGTTGGGAGAGCATCTGCCTTACAAGCAGAGGGTCATAGGTTCAAGTCCTATAACCTCCATTTTTATATTTAGGGCCATTAGCTCAGTCGGCAGAGCATTTGACTTTTAATCAAAGGGTCGCTGGTTCGAATCCAGCATGGCTCATTTCAAGAGTTTAAAAACAATACTTGACTTAATTTTTAAACTATAGTAGTATTTCATATTGGATACGTTATTTACGCCGGCTTAGCTCAGTTGGTAGAGCGGCTGATTTGTAATCAGTAGGTCGAGGGTTCAAGTCCTTTAGCCGGCATCTGATGCGGAAGTAGTTCAGTGGTAGAACATCACCTTGCCAAGGTGGGGGTCGCGGGTTCGAATCCCGTCTTCCGCTTTAATATATTAATAGTGCTACTTAGCCAGTAGGTATAATATTATGCCGGGGTGGCGGAATTGGTAGACGCACGGGACTTAAAATCCCGCGGGTGGTTTGCACCCGTGCCGGTTCGACTCCGGCCCTCGGTACTATTTTAATAATATGCACCCATAGCTCAATTGGATAGAGTACTTGACTACGAATCAAGCGGTTAGAGGTTCGACTCCTCTTGGGTGCGTAATTTTCTTGACAATATATGTTGCTTAATGTAAAATGTATTTTGTTGTTTTTATTTAACGGGAAGTAGCTCAGCTTGGTAGAGCACTTGGTTTGGGACCAAGGGGTCGCAGGTTCGAATCCTGTCTTCCCGACTTGATGGCGGCGTAGCTCAGCTGGCGAGAGCGTACGGTTCATACCCGTGAGGTCGTGGGTTCGATCCCCTCCGCCGCTATTTTTCCCTAACAAGAGTTGGACCTTTAGCTCAGTTGGTTAGAGCTGTCGGCTCATAACCGACCGGTCGCAGGTTCGAGTCCTGCAAGGTCCATTAAAAATTAGCGAATGCGGGTGTAGTTTAGTGGTAAAACTACAGCCTTCCAAGCTGTTGTCGCGAGTTCGATTCTCGTCACCCGCTTTATTTCAATAAGGTGTTATTTTTAGTAATATGGGCCTGTAGCTCAGCTGGTTAGAGCGCACCCCTGATAAGGGTGAGGTCGGTGGTTCGAGTCCACTCAGGCCCATAAATACAATTCAGGCCCCTTGGTCAAGTGGTTAAGACATCGCCCTTTCACGGCGGTATCACGGGTTCGAATCCCGTAGGGGTCATTTAATATATGGAGGATTACCCAAGTCCGGCTTAAGGGAACGGTCTTGAAAACCGTCAGGTGCTTAACGGCATGCAAGGGTTCGAATCCCTTATCCTCCTTATTTACATTATGGCCCCATAGTGGAGCGGTTTAACACGCCTGCCTGTCACGCAGGAGATCGCCGGTTCAAATCCGGTTGGGGTCGTTTTTTTGTGTATAGGCGCAGTAGCTCAGTTGGTAGAGCAACGGATTGAAGCTCCGTGTGTCGGCAGTTCGACTCTGTCCTGCGCCACTATTTTAAATAATAGTTGAAGAAAAAACCTCGGGAATATTCCTGAGGTTTTTTGGCTTCTTCAAATCAGTTATTTTTGATAGACTCTCTTAAAAAAATCTGTTTCTGTTGAATATTTAGAACTTTCTAATATCCTTTGCTTAGGACAAGTGAGATCCTCATAATGTCAAGTTTTGGTCGACTATTATTCTATATGGAGAGCTCATTTATTTTTATTGTTAACTTTTACTAAGAGAAAAGACGTTGGTCAGGTCTATTCCCACCAACGTCTTATATTATGCAATCCTTTTTTGATTGTAACGTTTTAGATTAATTATCTCAGTTACTTTAATAATATAGAATAAAAAATTCAACAACTGCTCAATTTATTTAATTTAAGATTAAGCAGTTGTTGTGTTTTCAAAGTACTATTAAAATAAGTTGGAAGAAAAACATAAAAAATATAAATGGATAAATAAAGTGTATTTTAAAGTGTTTCTTCATGTATAACGTGAGTGGGACTGTTAGTGCAATGATTAATGCCCAGAAATTCGTGACAAAAATCATGAAAATAAATGACAACCCAACATTTAAAAAAACTAGAATACTGGATAGTTGAATATCGTTTTTGAAATAATCTAACTCTTGATACATAAGTATCGGTATTATTAAAGGCATTAAGTATACAAACAGATTATTTGGAATAAATCGAGCGATTAAATAAAAACTAATTAAATTTAGAATAACTACATGAAAAAATAGTAACAACATAACATGGAGTAATTTTAAATTATGATATTCAAAGATTTTTCTTACATTGATTAATATCATGTATAGCAACAAGTTAATACCTAAAAATAATGAATAATTAATCGATAAAAACACTAAGATAACGACATTAATAATTGTTTTTAAAATTAAGGAGGCAGGTACATCTCCTAAGAAGTTATCTTTAGATCGGTGTATCGAGTAACTTAAAGATACAAATATAAAAAATAGAAGAACGCTAAGGATATTAAGTGAAGCATACTTCAGACCGAATAATATACCTGGTAAAATTGTTAAAGTAGGTATACTAAATTTTATAAACTGATTGATGAAAGGGATAGCATCCACTTTTTTCAAATAACTCACCTATTTCTTTTACTTCAACGTTTATTTTACCATAAAAGAGATGTTAGTCGTAAAATTTTATGAGCAGAAATCAAATTCAAATAAATTAGTATGTAAAATTACACGTAGTGTGTAATTTTTGTGTTATAATAACTAATGGTTTACATTGAATTCCCGATAGGACGGCGATCCGAGCCGGAAGCCTTGTAACCGAATAATTTATTGGGGGAATAGAAAAATGACAGAAAAAAGATTATTTACTTCAGAATCTGTATCTGAAGGACATCCAGATAAAGTAGCGGATCAAATTAGCGATGCTATTTTGGATGAAGTATTAAAACAAGACCCAGATGCGAGGGTAGCGTGTGAAGTTGCAGTCAACACTGGTCTAGTATTGATTACTGGTGAAATTCGTACGACTGCTTATGTGGATATGCAAAAAGTTGTTCGTGATACCATTGGAGAGATTGGTTATACACGTGCTAAATATGGATTCGATGCTGAGAACGTTGCTGTATTAGTGTCAATCGACGAACAGTCTCCAGATATTTCAATGGGTGTTGATTCATCTGCTGAATTTAAAGAAGAGAGCGACGATAAATTTGACCGAATTGGTGCGGGAGATCAAGGGCTAATGTTTGGCTATGCGAATAACGAAACACCTGAATATATGCCACTACCAATTTCACTAAGTCATCAACTTGTTCGAAAATTAGCTGAACTGCGTAAGAATAACTCTATTGGTTATTTAAGACCGGATGCTAAAGCTCAAGTGACGGTTGAATATGATGAACATAATAAGCCTGTACGCGTAGATGCTGTTGTAATTAGTTCACAGCACCATCCAGATATTTCTTTAGAAACTTTATCTAAGGATATTAAAGAACAAGTTATTCAAACAGTTATTCCAAGTGAGTTACTTGATGATGAGACGAAGTACTACATTAACCCGACCGGACGCTTTGTTATTGGTGGTCCAAAAGGGGATGCTGGTTTAACTGGTCGTAAAATTATTGTAGATACTTACGGTGGTTATGCTCGCCACGGTGGCGGAGCATTCTCAGGTAAGGATGCCACTAAAGTTGACCGTTCAGCAAGTTATGCTGCTCGCTACATTGCTAAAAATATTGTTGCTGCAGGCTTAGCTGATGAAGTTGAAATTCAACTAGCTTACGCTATTGGTGTTGCAAAGCCAGTATCGATTAATATCAACACATTTGATACAGGAAAAGTTGATAATGCAGCGCTTGTATCAAAAGTTCGCGAATTATTTGACTTAAGACCAGCAAGTATTATTGAAATGTTAGATTTAAAACGTCCAATTTATAAACAAACTGCGGCTTATGGTCACTTTGGACGCAATGATTTGGAGTTACCTTGGGAAAGATTAGATAAGGTAGATGAATTAAAAACATTATTAAAATAACATTATTGTAAGAAGAGTCTGGACTGGAAATTACCAGACTCTTTTTTGTAAACTAAATATATTTAAAACAGAACGGAGTGCAATGAATGGAACTAACACCGGGTGTTAATTTAACTGTTATTCCAACGACAAAATTTAAAACTATTTCGATGAGGGTTGTATTTAAAACACGTTTAACGAAAGAAAATATTACCACACGTTCGTTACTATCAAGAGTGTTAGAACGTAACAGTAAAGAATATCCTACCCAAAGCAAGTTATCTCAAGCACTATCTAATTTATATGGGGCAACTTTTGGAACGAGTGTCTCTCGTAAAGGTCATATTCATACGTTATCTATAGGCATGCGCATTGTAAACGATCAATTTATTTCACATGAAGGACTGACTAAAGAAGCCATTGACTTTATGAAATCAGTACTTTTAAAGCCAAATGTGGATGATAAAGCATTTAATAAAAAAACATTTAATCGTGAAGTGGTAAATTTAAAAGATGATATTGAGTCAATTTATGACGACAAACAGTTATATGCAAAACAAGCGATGCTTAAAGAATATTTCACTGATGAAACACAATCAATTTCAATTCATGGCGATCTGAAAACGTTAGAATCGATAACACCAGAATCTTTATATGAAACATATCGAGCAATGCTCAACCAAGATGAAGTGGACATTATTATTTTAGGTGACGTTAAAGAAGAAGAAATGAAAGAATTATTTGCATCATTTAATTTTAAAAAACGTTTATTAGAACCATCTGAATTATTTTACGAAAATGGCCCAATCGAATTTTCAAAACATGAAGAAATTCAAGACGTTCAACAAGCCAAACTTAACTTGGCATATGATACAGGCGTTTATTATCTTGATGAAAACTTCTTCGCGATGCAAGTTTTTAATGGTATCTTCGGGGGCTTACCGAGTTCCAAGTTATTTTTAAATGTTCGCGAAAAAGAAAGTTTAGCTTATTATGCATCCAGTCAATTGGATGCAACGCATGGTTCATTATATATTCAAACAGGTATTGATAAAAATGAAGCTGATCGCGTTATTGACCTGATCAATGTCCAACTGGATGATATTATCGCAGGGGACTTTTCTGATGAAACGATTCATCAAACAAAAGAAATGATAAAAAACAGCTTGCGTCAGTCAGAAGACTCTCCAAATCAACTGATGCGTAGTGCTTATACTAGACTCTTAGTAGATAGTGATTTAACAATTGATGAGTGGATTGAGAAAATTGAAGCAGTTACGAAAGATCAAGTGATTGAAGCTGCAAAACGTTTAACGCTTAAAACAATTTTCTTATTGAAAGGTGAGTAATATGAAGAAAAAAACATATAGTCAATTAGATGAAATAATTTACTCTAAAGTTTTAGATAATGGTTTAACAGTGAAGTTGCTACCTAAACCAACATATAATAAAACCTATGCGCTATTCAGTACTGATTTTGGATCGATTGACCAACATTTCGTACCTCTTGGTAAAAAAGAGCCAGTTATGGTTCCAGATGGTATTGCTCACTTTTTAGAACATAAATTATTTGAAAAAAAAGACCGTGATGTTTTCCACGATTTTTCAAAATATGGGGCTGCTGCGAACGCTTTTACGAGTTTCACAAAAACAGCTTATCTCTTCTCAACAACTGATTATGTGTCTCAAAACTTAAAAGTTCTTTTAGATTTTGTACAGGACCCTTATTTTACTGCTGAGACTGTTGAAAAAGAAAAAGGAATCATTGCCCAAGAAATTCAAATGTACGATGACCACCCAGATTGGCGTTTAATGTTTGGATTACTCCAAAACATGTATTCAGACCACCCGGTTCATATTGATATTGCAGGCACAGTAGAAAGTATCGACAAAATTACACATGAGATGCTTTATGAAAATTATTATACCTTTTACCACCCAAGCAATATGACTCTTTTTATGGTTGGGAATTTTGATGAAGAAAAAATCATGACTCTCATAGAAAAAAACCAAAATAGTAAATCATTTGATGAAGCAAGTGAGCTAAAAAGATTTATTCCAGAAGAAGATTTCTCACAATTCAAGACTTCTGATGAAATAAGTATGGATATTATTAAACCGAAAGTGGCGATTGGTATTCGTGGTAAAGAACATGATCGCAAAGGCAAAGAAGCTCTAAAATTTGAAGCATCAGTTAAAATCTTCTTGAAGATGATTTTAGGAAGCAGTTCTAATAACTTTTTAGAACTTTATGATGATGAATTAGTTGATGATAGTTTTTCTTATAGTTATGAATCAGAACGCTCATTTAACTACATTAACGTCAGCTCAGACACTCAAAAACCCGAAGCTTTTGAACAGAAAATTAAAGAAATATTGTTAACAGGAACGGAAAACAAAGACTTTAATAAAGATCATTTTGACGAAGTGAAAAAAAGTATTATTGGTAAACACTTGCAGTCTCTTAACTCACTCGAATTCATTGCTTATCAGTTTATAGAAATACAAGATGATGATGCCACAATATTCGATACAGTACCGCTCATTGAATCAATTACCTTTGAAGATGTAAAGAATGCAGCTGAATCTATTATTGATGAAGATTTGATGTCAGTATTCAAAGTCTTACCTAAATAGATAGGGATGCTATCATATTTATGATATAATTGAGTGTGTGATAATATTAATCTGAATTTAGGAGTTAAATTATGTATTCAATCGGAGACAGATTAAAAGATGCCCGAATCTCAAAAGGTTTAAGAAAAGAAGACATTGAAAAAAGAACAAATATAAGAACTCGATATGTAAAAGCTATTGAAGAAGATCGTCTTGAAGTTCTCCCTGGTGAATCGTATGCGCGAACATTTGTAAAGCTGTATGCAGATGAAGTAGGATTTGATGGTGAGCAAATAGCGCGTGAGTTTGAAGGTGAAAATCGTGATTTCTTTAAACGCCAAGCATTAAAAAATAAGAAAAAAAAGAAGCAATCTCGTTTTAATCTTCGAGAAAATGGGAACTGGGCTACAGTCTATGATAGTTTACCAATGATTATTGTCATTATCTTATTTTTGGCAATCATTGTAACAATTTATATTGCTAGTTCAGCTATCAATTCAAAACCAGAAGAGCCATATATTAATGCGGATCCAGAAAAGTCTACAACGATTGAAAAAGATGAGTCTTCTTTATTAAATGAACCTTTTGATCGCTTTGTCTTTCTGTTAGAAAATGACAGCGAATATAAGAATGAGCTTGCACTGACTTCTTTTTTGATGAACAACGATTTAGATATTTTGATCGTATTAATCTAACTTGAGATAAATTATTCAACAATTTATGAATTTAATCAATTGATGATAATATTCGAACAATAGAATCTTTAATAAGAGGGTATAATAAATGAACTTACCAAATAAATTAACAATCATACGAATTTTTATGATTCCGATCTTTATGGTATTTAGTTTAATACCATTAGGATTGGGCTCAATTACTGTTATGGGTGCGACCATTCATGTAAATTTACTCATTGCAGCTATTATTTTTGCTGTAGCAAGTTTTACTGATTACTTAGATGGGCATATCGCTCGAAAGCACAATTTATCAACAAATTTTGGAAAATTTGCCGATCCGTTAGCAGATAAGATGTTAGTGATGACTGCATTTATCGTATTAGTCGAGTTAGAATTAGCTCCGGCATGGGTGATTGTGATTATTGTTTGTCGTGAATTAGCGGTTACTGGTTTACGTACGATTCTTGTTGAGCAAGGTGGGACTGTCCTTGCAGCAGCACTACCAGGTAAAATAAAAACGATGACACAAATGTCGTCAATTATCTTTTTACTAATCAACAACGTACCATTTCACTTGATTGGTATTCGAGTGGATTTAATCTTACTATATATTTGTCTGTTTTTTACTATTTATTCAGGTATCGATTATTTCTGGAATGCACGTCATGTTTTTAAAGGTAGTATGTAAATAATTATAGATAGAAAATGCGTTAACTCAATGATCAGTGCCGTAAAACTGGCTAAAAGAGTGACGCATTTTTTGATATAGTAGAATATAAATAATATAGAGTTTTTTCGCGTATTATAAATTAGGAGGAAAAATGAGTGAAGGCAGAAATCATTGCAGTCGGAACTGAAGTGCTGATGGGACAAGTAGTCAACACTAATGCAGCGTACATATCAGAAGAATTACTTAAAATCGGAGTTGACGTTTATCACCATACTGTTGTGGGGGATAATCCCGGCCGAATAGAAGAAGCGATTTCCTTAGCTGCAAGTCGATCTGACCTGGTCATTATTTCCGGAGGACTTGGACCAACGAAAGATGATATTACCAAAAAGGTCGTTGCTGATTCACTAAATTTAGAATTAGTCGAAAACAAAGAAAGTTTAAATCAAATTAAAAAATTTTATCGTAAGTCAAATCGCCGTATGCCTGAAAGTAATGTTAATCAAGCATTAATGATTGAAGGGGCAGATGTGATTCCAAATGACAATGGTATGGCACCAGGAGTTTATTTGCATCATGGAGAGACAATATATGCTATGGTACCAGGTGTGCCAATTGAAATGAGACAAATGGTTAGTGATCATTTGATACCTACGCTTCAAGATGAGTTAATTGAAGATGGCATTTTAGAATCTAAAATTATTCGCTTTTATAATATCACCGAGTCTCAATTGGCAGAATCATTAGATGAATGGATAGAAAATCAAACTAACCCGACAATCGCTATTTATGTAGATAGTTATGAACCGACTATTCGTATATCTGCAAAAGCTTCTACTTCAGAAGAAGCTAATCAAATGATTGAGAATATAGAGAACGAGATAAGAGAAAAAATGAGTGACCGTATTTATGCTACTGGGGATGTTAGTATAAGAGATAAAGTGATGTCAATGCTACATAATAAAGGAATCAAGTTAAGAGTTATTGAATCACAAGCAAGAAATATTTTATCCAATGCATTCATTAGCTCAAACTACAATGTTACATCCGAAGTGACAGGTGTTAATAATCATGAAAGATTAATGCGAAAGTTTGAAATAGACACGTTAAATGACGAAACCATCAAAGAGTTATTAATTAAAGAATCACAGGAACCTAATGCTAATGCAGCGGTTTTACTACTCGGTGATGAAGAGAAGTATAGTGGAGCAAATAGTCTAAAAAGTGTCCAATTATATTTCAGGTATGAAGATCACTTTGTTAAAGAAATTGTTGATCTATCTTATAGGAAAGTTATTGATATGAAGATGTTTGAAATTGCATTAATGAGCAAATTATATGAAATATTAAAACAATGAACAAATGTTCGCATTATGCTTGCTTTTTTAGAGCGAACACATTAAAATTAGATAGTGAGATGAATACTAGTTTGGAGGATTATGATGGTATCAGATGAAAAACAAAAAGCATTAGATCTAGCATTAAAAAAGATAGAAAAAAGTTTCGGAAAAGGTTCAATTATGAAAATGGGTGAACAAGCTGACACCCAAGTAAAATCTGTACCAAGTGGCTCATTAGCACTAGACGTTGCACTTGGGATTGGTGGTTATCCTAGAGGTCGTATAGTTGAAGTATACGGTCCAGAGAGTTCTGGTAAAACAACAGTAGCTCTTCATGCCATTGCATCAGTTCAAAAAGAAGGTGGAACAGCAGCCTTTATTGATGCAGAACACGCATTAGATCCTAAATATGCTCGAGAATTAGGTGTAAATATTGATGAATTACTATTATCACAACCCGATACTGGTGAGCAAGCTTTAGAAATTGCTGATGCACTAGTTTCCAGTGGAGCAATTGATATTATTGTAGTCGATTCTGTTGCAGCTCTAGTACCAAGAGCTGAGATAGATGGGGAGATGGGTGACTCTCATATTGGCTTACAAGCCCGATTAATGTCTCAAGCTTTACGTAAACTATCAGGGTCAATTAATAAAACTAAAACCATTGCCATGTTCATTAACCAAATTCGTGAAAAAGTTGGTGTGATGTTTGGTAACCCTGAAACAACACCAGGTGGACGTGCTCTTAAATTCTATTCGTCTGTCCGCTTAGAAGTACGACGTAGTGAGTCAATTAAAGATGGTAAAGATTTAACAGGAAACCGTACAAAAATCAAAATTGTTAAGAATAAGGTAGCACCACCGTTCAAAACAGCAATTGTAGATATTATGTATGGTAAAGGAATTTCTCAAATTGGAGAAATCGTTGATATGGCTGCTGAAATGGATATCGTAGATAAAGCAGGAGCTTGGTATTCCTATCAAGAAGAACGCCTCGGCCAGGGTCGTGAGAATGCGAAAGAATTCTTAGAAAATCATCCAGAAATGCGTGAAGAAATTGAACTAAAAGTTCGTAAAGCTTACGGTATTATTGACGATGATTCAAAAGAGTCTAATGAAGAATCAACAACGCTTGATTTAGAATAAATAATTATTAAAAAACAGATGTGAGGTAGAGCTAAAAAACACGTGCTCTACCTTTTTAATTATTAGTGATCAAGCATTAATCTCTTCATAATGACCTACTTATAAAATACACATGATTGATAATACGAGTGACATTTTAATCCACACTTTGCAATCATTAAATATATTGAGTTGACATAATGGCCTACTAGCTTTAAAATTAAACTATCTGTAGTCTTAAAATCGACACAGGTTAATACAATTTAACACTATACAATGTATAGATATAAATGATATAGATTTAAAAATTTAATGATACGGAGGTGTTTAAGTGAACTATCTAATTATTACAGCCTTCGCTATCGTTGCTTTAATTATTGGTTTAGGATTAGGCGCATTCTTTGCAAATAAGAATCAAGAAAAAAAACTTCTTGAAGCCCGTCAAACAGCCACTCACATCGTTGAAGATGCTAATAGAGAAGCTGATACAATACGTAAAGAAGCGTTGTTGGAGGCTAAAGAAGAAATACACAACTACCGGTCTGAAATTGAAGATGAATTAAAAGAACGTCGTAATGAAATATCAAGAGTTGAGAATAGATTAGATCAAAGAGAAGATAATCTAGAAAGACGATCACTTTCATTAGATGAAAAAGAATTATCAATTCAAGATCGCGAAACACGTGTTTCTAATGAAAAAGAAAAAGTGGATTCACTTAAAGAAAAAGCAAATGAATTAGTGTCTAAGCAAGAAACAAAATTACATGAAATTGCTGCTTTATCACCAGAAGATGCTAAAGAAATGGTGTTAAATCAAACAGAAGAAGAGTTAACCCATGAATTAGCAGTTATGGTTAAGCAATATGAAGATAAAGCAAAATCAGAAGCTAATCGCCGTGCAAAATCGCTTGTTACTGAAGCAATTCAACGTTGTGCAGCCGACCAAGTTTCTGAAACGACAGTTAGTGTAGTAAACTTACCTAATGATGACATGAAAGGTCGTATTATTGGTCGTGAAGGCCGTAATATACGTACAATTGAGAGCTTAACAGGAATGGATTTAATTATTGATGACACTCCTGAAGCTGTCGTACTCAGTGGGTATGACCCAATCAGACGTGAAATTGCTAAAATGGCTTTAGAAAAACTCATTTCTGATGGACGAATTCATCCAGGACGAATCGAAGAAGCGGTCGATAAATCTCGTAAAGAAATGGATGAACGTATCCGTGAAATTGGGGAAGAAGCTATGTTTGAGCTAGGTATCCACTCGATTCATCCAGACTTAATGAAGATAGTAGGACGTCTGCAATTTAGAACAAGTTTCGGTCAGAATGCCTTATCACACTCTATAGAAGTGGCGAAGTTAGCTGGTATTTTAGCTGCAGAATTAGGCGAAAACGTTCAATTAGCTAAACGTGCTGGGTTACTTCACGATATCGGTAAAGCATTGGATGCTGAAGTAGAAGGCTCCCACGTAGAAATCGGAGCTCAAATTGCGATGAAATATCAAGAAAAAGATGTAGTAGTTAATACGATTGCTTCACATCATGGTGATGTCGAGCCAAGTTCAGTTATTGCTTGCTTAGTTGAAGCAGCTGACTCAATCTCTGCTGCAAGACCAGGAGCGAGAAGTGAGTTACTTGAAAACTACTTACAACGACTTGAAAATCTTGAACGCATTTCAAACTCATTTGATGGCGTTAAAGAAAGCTATGCGATCCAAGCAGGTCGTGAACTACGTATTATTGTTAAACCTGAAGAAATTGATGATACTCAAGCAGTGAATTTAGCGCGAAATGTTCGTAAGAAAATTGAAGAAGACATGGACTATCCAGGTCATATTAAAGTAACGGTTATACGCGAAACTAGATCAGTTGAATACGCTAAATAACAAGACAGCTGGACTAAACAAAAGGT
Organism: Alloiococcus sp.; assembly: GCA_035301245.1. Taxonomy (GTDB): domain Bacteria; phylum Bacillota; class Bacilli; order Lactobacillales; family Carnobacteriaceae_A; genus Alloiococcus. Next base: position 30,622 of record DATGUS010000073.1, read on the forward strand.
TTAGTCCAGTTTTTTTAA
>DATGUS010000074.1:0-5070 GCA_035301245.1 Alloiococcus sp.
GCTATTTGGGCAATTCCTGCAGCTGCTTTTTTTCCCGCTCCAGTTAAACCGCCTAATTTTCCGTCAATGTTAGCTACACCTTTAGCTACCCTGCCATCATCGAGTATGACATCAATTACTACTTTTCCGTCTGCTGCCATTTACATACTTCACCCCCATACTTTTTAAAATCAATCAGTATAGGGGCTCATAGGCTCTCTTATTTTTCGAATTTATTTATTTCACTGCAACGTGTGCATTTGATTTCAGCTTTTCCTTCTAATTTTCCCAATAATTTATTACATTTATTGCATCTAATTTCCTTCATCTGGTTCATCGCCTTTTAAAGCATAAATGCGCTTTAATTTCTTCATTTGCTCTCTTTGCTTGCCCGTTCCTTTTCCTTTAGGTAGTTCGGCTGTTCGTATTTCTATTACTTTTAAAAACTTACTACCATCGGTAAGACCACCTAAAAGGGCTTTAAATTTATCCCAGTGTAATTTTCCTTGTTCTTCAAGTAGATCAATGCCGTAATCACTCATAAACGATGCATAGATATATCCTGCATCTTGCTTCAAATCATATGTTTTTTCGTTTGCTTCATCCATGCTAGGCATTGGATTACCTTCAATGTCTACGGGTTGAGAGTCATCAATATCTTTACCTATTGTACTTTTAAATACCTGATAAAATATTTCTTCTTGCGCTTCAATATCGTAAAGAAAACAAACGTTTAAAAGCATTTCTAACCCTGTTTCTATCTGGATAACATCAGATAACTCTTTATCACTTAACATATCGAATAGCCTTAACACATTATCGAAAGATAAATCTATATCATATGTTATTCCATCTATTTCAACGGTATTTGTCAGTGGATAAGCTAAATCCATGCTTATCACCTATTTCTTTTTATTAGCTAAATACTTTTTCGCTTTATCTTTTTGGCTTGTTTTAAATCCACGTTTATTAAGTTCCTCAGCAATCCCTTCAGTAATTGATGCGAAATACTCTGCTATGACAATGCTAGAAGGTGAAATATCATAAATCTGGCTAAAAGTTCCATCACCAAACATTAAGTCAAATCCACGTTTAAGTACTTCTTTCGCTTGTTCTTGAGCATCTTCATCATCTGAAAGTTTTCCTAGTTCTTTCTGTACTCTAACTGCTTCTTTTCTAAAGTTAGCAATTGATTCATCTGTTAAATCAAACTTTAACTCTAAATCCCCTAACTCAATAGGGATATACGTTTGTTTCGTTTGAATTTTAATAGCCAATTAAATCCCTCCTAAAAAATTAAAAGAGGACGATATTACTCGCCCTCTGGTGCTTCTGGTGTAGTTCCACCTTTTGTAATTTCTGGTTTCCTATCCCACGAAATAGCACATTCAAACGCTGCATATTCGGATGCTTCTCCGCCTGTTACTTTTATATCTTTTAGCGTGGCTTGGCCTTCGAAAATATCACCATTAGTACGCTCTTGCTTGTACATGATTTTTCGCGCTTCTCCAGTTTCAAATTCTTTATCTGCAACAAATTTCATAGCTTCGTCTTTTTCATCATACATACCTTCAAACGTCCAGGTCTTTTTAACAGAAATCACGTCATCCTCTGGCGTTCCGTCACCATCATAGAATGCTTGGTCTTCCACCTCTTCGTCCGAATCATCTTCGACAGTTGAAATCCATTTAGCAAGCCGTAAGTAATCGGGTTCTGTGGATTCATCAGTAGGTAAATCTGCAACAAAATGTTTTGTTAATGCGTTCTTTTTTCTAGCCATTTATACCACCCTTTCATTTTCATAAATAGTGATTTTTGCACTGATGTTTAGCGCATAAATAAAAAAACCCTGCTCGTCATGCGCTACGATCGAGAGGGGAGATGTAATATTAATTGACTCAAAATCAAATGAATCATTATGACTTTGTATTTCATCTTCTTGTAAGTTTTCTAGAACTCTAGCAACTTGAGATAATGCTTCAATACAATTAAATTGGTTTTGACTTTTAGCATTAACTTGCATTTGATAGTTTTTGTCTCGAATTCCATCAAAAAAGACGGTTTCCTCACCACCAGGCATTGCCATAAGCGATATGCTGTCTCCGTCATCCAATACTCCAACATCAGACCAAGCAAATAATCCAAGATTGTTTATATAATCATTTAAGCGCCATATGAAATCTAATTCTTTTGGTTCTACCATCTATTTCATCGCCTTTCCTGCGACCCTTGCCCATGAATCTCCATGAATGGATTTAGCCTTCAAATCCCAACGAGGACCAGTTCCTGGAGTAGTATAATTTGAGTGTTGAATATAGAATTGTTTTCTTGAATAAGGGACATTGTAAATTATAGATTTCATGTCTAATGTCATTGTTGACTGATTACGTAAATCTCCTGTTAACATTGGTACATAAGGATTCATGTCAGCGTGAACTTGATTGATTAGTGCATATTGGCCAACTTTAGTCATTTTATTAACTCTGACAGGTACGCCCGTTAAATCTTTCGTCACTTTTACATGAGCCATTAAATCACTTCCAGTTCGTAGTGATGTATCTTGTTTTTAGTCGGATAATAGCAATCAATCACTTTTTTAATAACGTAATCATTACCGTTAAAAGTTATTTTAGACTCTTCTACAAAGTTTTTAGGTAGATTAGTACTATTAGTCGAATCTACAAAAATAACCGCATTAGCGACTATCTTTGTGTCTGTAGTGTCACGACTAAACACTGTCTCATTGTCAAATCTAACGTAATTGATTATCACGGGATCACCGTATAAAGGATTACCGTATGAATCTTTGCCTGGTAGTTTTTCTTCATAGATAATATCGTGAATAAGCCACGGCTTAGGTAATGGTCCAATTCGCATTTAAACCACCCCGATGCCACGATAAAGAAGACCCGTTCCTTCTAGATGCATATAAACATCATCAGAAACAATACTGTTTTGTTGTTCGTGTTGACTTGAGTTTCTAGTACCTTTTGAGACGGTTGTTCTCCCAATTGTGACTGTTCCGGGTTCATTCAATCCATGCGAATTGGTTGCCCCCATGTCATGGAAATATTCTACTTGAGCAGCAACTGCCTTTTTAAATTGCTCTTTTCTGAAATCGACATCATTTTCAAGGACATTTTGCTTATAGAAAAAGCGAGTAACGTTGTCCAATACGTCACCCGCTTTTTTAATTAATTTATCAAATTCGGTTTCCTCAATCTCAGCAAAACCTAAATCCATATATTCGTTATAGGTTAGATAAAGCATCATCCTTCACCCTTTAATGCTTCTACTTCCGCTTGTAAATCAGCTACTGTTTGAGCCAATTCATCTAACACTGTTTTATCTGCCTTGCTTGCTAATGAGCTAGAATTAGCTTTTTTCGATAATAAATCATCTACTTCTTCTTTTGTGTAATAGTCATTAGGATCCATACCGCCACCACCTACATTTTGGAGGAGATCTACTAAATTGTAGACCTCCCCATCTTCACCTAAAATGCGCCCGCTTTTAGCAGGAACATTCTCCATGTCATAAGCCATATTATTCGCCTCCTGAACCTCCAGCAATTCGAATACCTTTTAAACGTCCTGCTTTACGAGTCGCTTTCAACGCAACTGCTGCGACCATTTCAACATCACCTGTTTTAACTGCACCTGGGCTATCGAAGTTAGGTAGATAGTTACGAATAACTCCATTTCCTGTTGGTGAAACACCGTGGAATCCGTCTAAACCGAGATTTACAGCATACAAATCAGTCGCACCATTATCAATTCCGATGATAGGTACAGATGCAGAACCGTCATAGAAATACCCTAAATCAATAAGAGGGATTCCATCATACATATCAATCTTACGACCGAAAGCATCTTCGCTTTGTGTAAAATATCCTGTTCGACGTGCTACTGACTTAATTTTAGTGATTAATTTGTTGTTACCCATAAGCATTGAAGGCTTACTGTCTAGTTCAGACAAGAAACCGTCAATTTCATCAAGAAATGCGTGTTTATTGTTTTCAAGATTTGTTTCATCCGAAATATCAATAGTTGTTTGTAGATCCGTGGATGTGTTATTAACTGCTTTTGCTAATCCATCAAATGCTTTTGAATCTTTATCAGAATCACCGTTGATAACAGTGTAATGAAATAGGTTGGCAGCACCTTTAATCTTCTGTTCAAGTTGGAAGTTCATTTCGTTAACTTGACCTGAAGTGTCTTGAATAACTCGGTCAATTTGGTATGAACCGCCGAAAATTTTAAGGGTAACAAATTTATTTTCTCGTACAGCTTCATTCGGTTTATATTCCTCATTAAGGTTACGGAATTGACCGGTTGAAGGTGTTTTCAAACGAGTATAACCATATGTCAATGTTGAGCCACCTGTGCCAGGGGAAACCGCATCATCAAACGTTAACATATCTAAAAGCAATGAACTGCGACGAAACTCGTCTACTACAAATTGGTCAATTTTATCATGCATACCTACTTTTGCCTGTTCTAATGTTACTGGCATATTATCAATCTCCTTTTAATTAAGTTATTTTGAATAATGTTGTGCCAATGCTTCCTGCAAGTTAGAAGGTTCTCCACCGCCACCCGTTTGATGTTGACCTGTGGAAAAACTAGGCTTTCCATCTTTATCTTCTTCTGATTCAAACAGATACGGGTCACTTTCTTTTAGACCTTCTAATTGATCATCAAGATTTAATAGTTTTTCGCCATCTAGCTTGATTTTCTCGGTATCAAGTAATGCTTTAACTGCTTTCGCGTTCTTTACCTTTGCATTTGTTAAGGCTTTTTCAAGTGAAAAATCAAACGCTTGGCTTTCTAATTTTTCTTGATATTCTTGTTTAGTGTTTTCGTTTTCTTGCTGTAGTTCATCAATTTTTTGTTGTAGACCATCAGCATCGATTTTCTTTAAATCTTCAAGTTGTTTATCTCGGTCATCAAGCTGTGTTTGCAAATCCTTAACCGTTTGGTTCTTTTCGTCAAACTTTTCTTTAGGAATCCAATTTCCATCAGAAACAATTGCGATTTTATTATCACCTGCTTTTTCAACGACTTGGTTATATAACTCTTCTCCAAGTAA